>JAUXBW010000201.1 GCA_030619185.1 Methyloprofundus sp. | reverse complement strand
TAAGTGTACTGGTCGAGGGTGAGTCATTAATGAATGATGCGACGGCAATCGTATTATTCAATATCATATTAATGCTGCTCGCAGAACCTCATTTTTCTCTATTCAGTGCTGTAGAAGCAACCGGGTTATTTTTTGAAGTATTTTTCGGCGGTATTGTTGTTGGTCTATGTGCCGGGATCATTGGCAGTGAACTTTTAGTACGCTTGTATCATGGAAACCAAAGTGTGCCTGTGGTTTTTTCTCTGGTTCTGGCTTATTTTAGCTTTATTTTTGCCGAGCATGAACTGCATGTTTCAGGGGTTATGTCGGTGTTATCTGCTGCGATTACTTTAAATATCGTTGGCTTAAGTCGCTTATCAAAACCGGCCATTGATAGTATTCATATTACCTGGGAGTTTATAGTTTTAATCTGTAACTCGCTGTTGTTTATTATGATTGGCTTATCCGTTGATTTAGTGCATTTAGCTGATTTTTGGCAAGCTATTTTGTGGGCGGTCATAGCCGTTTATATTGCGCGTGCGGTGAGTGTCTATGTTTTGGTACCCTTTACAACACGCAGCTTCTCTTTAGCCAATATAAGTTGGGCGGAGCGACATATTATGTGGTGGGGAGGGCTTAAAGGCGGCTTGGCGATTGCCATTGTGATGTCTATTCCAGATAGCTTGCCCGAAAAGCCTTTATTAGAAAGTTTAACTCTGGGGGTGGTACTGGTTTCCCTGCTACTGAATGCGTCAACAATACGCTGGTTAATGCATTTTTTGCAGATGGATTTATTGGATAAGGGTGAACAGGCGGAACTAAAGCAGACCATGGAGCAAGCTACCCAGTCTGTGGATAAGGTTTTGCACCATTTTGCAAGCTTGCAATTATTGGATAGTACGATGGAAACTTCCGTTGAATCCAAATTGCACCGTACACTGGATTCAGCACAAATTGAACTATCTGATGAACAGCTGCTTAGGCAGGCGCATTTACAGGCTTTGCAGGCTGAAACAGAGGAGCTTGAATACCTTTACCAAATAGGTGTGGTCAATTATTATACTCTGGTAAGTTTTAAGGATATCTTGAGGGTTGATCGGCAACATAGTATTGATTATTTAAATGCTATGGGTATAGGCTGGTTGCAACCGAGTATGATGCTGGATTTTGAACGTTTTATTATCCATACTTTAAGCGAAAAAAAATGGGCACAAGGTTTGCTAACGCAATATCAGATGCACCGTTTTGCGAATAAAATTCTACATGATTTTGCGGGTGTGTTAATGGCACATAAGGGCCTAAAAGCAATACAGAGGATGGTTGACGAAGGGCTTGATAAGCAGTTAGTCAAGCCCATTCAGGAAATTTATCAGCAACGTTTGCAACGTCGGCAAAATCGATTGCATTATTTTAGTGAAAATTACCCGATATTCTATCAACGCTATGAGGCCTTTATATTCCAGAAAGTTGCTCTGCGTTATTCATTGCAACTTGTGCAGAAAAGCCATGAGCAGGGAATGATCAGTGCTAAAGTATTGCGCCTGATCAGCCATAAACTAACTGATTCATTAGAGCAATTATCGTCTTTTAAAATGTCATTGCCTATCGTGAAACGGCATGCATGGCTCAATCGGGTACCTCTATTTGAAAATCTGCCTGTTGAATTTTTGAAGAAAATGGGCCAGGAAGCGACCTATGTTAATTTTTTACCCGGAGATACCGTGTTTTATCAAGGTGATGAAGGGGATTCTTTGTATATTATTCTAAGTGGCCAGGTGCAGGTGTTTATTGCCAATAAAACGGGTAAAAATGAACTCATTGCAGAGCGGGGTGAAGGTGCGCTTATTGGTATTCGTGCCTTAAGAAAAAATAGTAACCGTTCGGCAACTGTCGTGGCGAAAACCTATGTGACTTGTTTATACTTATCCACTAAGGATATATTACGATTTTCTACACAAAGTGAAGCCCTGGGAGAGCGGTTAAAAAAAATGGGATTATTAAAAAATAATGGATAAGCAAACACAAATTGAGGATTTTTTTGCCGCTGATGGCAAATTGGCCAAAGTGATTCCCGGCTATTTGCCTCGGGCGGCACAAGTAGAAATGGCAGAGGCCGTTGCCCAAAGTATCGAAAATAAAGAGAATGTTCTCGTTGAAGCGGGAACAGGTACGGGGAAAACCTTTGCCTATTTGGTACCTGCCATTCTATCGGGTAAAAAAGTGATTGTTTCTACAGGTACAAAAAACCTGCAAGATCAGTTGTTTAATAAAGATGTCCCACTTATACGGCAGGCTCTGACCGTGCCCTTTGCAGCCGCTTTATTAAAAGGGCGCGCGAACTATCTATGCACCTATCGATTAGAGCTCGCTGTTCATTCCACAAGCGGCTTTAATCAAGAAGAGGCAGTAGCACTTGCCAATATTAAAAAATGGTCTAAAAGTACGCGTACCGGCGATATTTCAGATATGGCGGATGTTATGGAATCTAACCCTATCTGGGGGCAGGCAACCTCAACCCGCGAAAATTGCATAGGCCAGGACTGCCCTGAACATGCAGAGTGCTTTTTAATGAAGGCGCGAAAAAGAGCTCAGGATGCCCATTTAATTGTGGTTAATCATCATTTGCTTTGTGCAGACTGGTCAATCAGAGAAACAGGCTTTGGTGAATTGTTACCTAATGCAGATGTAGTGATCATCGATGAGGCGCACCAGTTAGCGGCTACCGCATCTAACTTCTTAGGTATGTCCCTGGGATCAAAGCAGCTGAGCGATTTAGCAAAAGATGCGCTGATGGAATATTACCAGGATGCTAAAGATATGCCTGATTTACGTGTGGCGTGTGAAAATCTGGAGCATGAGGTAAAGGATATGCGCCTAGCCTTTGGTATGAGTATGACGCGAGGTGACTGGAAGGACATAGAGGGCAATCCTAAAATAAAGGATGGCTTGCTACGTCTGCAAGAACACCTGGATTCCCTGGCCGATCAGTTAGAACTCGCTTCAGTGCGCAGCAAAGGTCTGGAAAGCTGCTTTAAACGTGCAGAAGAACTAGAACAGCAGTTTGAAAATGTTATGCAGGGTAACGCCCTTAAATGGGTACGCTGGTATGAAACCCATAAAAAATCTTTTACCCTAAGCCTGACCCCTCTGGATATAGCTGCGGAATTTAGAACCTTTATGGAGCAGCACAGTGCCTCGTGGGTATTTACCTCGGCTACCTTAAGTGTAGCGCATAAATTTGATCACTTTGCCAAAAGCCTAGGTCTTAGCGATCCCAAAAGTTATAGCTGGGAGAGTCCCTTTGATTTCCCTAATCAATCATTATTTTATCACCCCAAAGGATTACCACAGCCCAATGCACCGGAGTTTGTCGAAGAAATCGTGAAAGTAGCCATTCCGGTAATAAATGCCAGTAAAGGACGTACCTTTTTCCTGTTTACCAGCCACAGAGCCTTGCAGGCGGCTGCAAAAATATTAGACAAGCAGATCAAATATCCGATATTAGTGCAGGGCGACAAGCCCAAAGCAATATTACTGGATGATTTTAAACAAAAAGGCAATGCAGTATTACTCGGTACAGCCAGCTTCTGGGAAGGGATTGATGTGCGCGGGGATGCCTTATCAACCGTTATTATTGATAAATTACCCTTTTCATCCCCTGGTGATCCGGTGTTAAAAGCACGTCTGGAAGCCATGGAAAAACAAGGCCGCAAGCCGTTTGTTGAATACCAGTTACCTACCGCCGTGATTGCACTCAGACAGGGAATAGGGCGATTGATCCGTGATGTTAATGATCGAGGCGTGTTATTGCTGTGTGATCCGCGTTTATTGAAAAAGTCCTATGGAAGTCGGATCGTAGCCATGTCGTTCTGTGAGCCAAGGAGTTG
>JAUXBW010000111.1 GCA_030619185.1 Methyloprofundus sp. | reverse complement strand
GTTACACCTTCATTTGAGTAAATGATGTTAGTTTGATAGCGTGAACCATCTCCCAGATAGCTTTGTATCCGCTCACCCAGATGAGCGAGGTTAATAATAATATCAGTGGCCTCTGCCTTGACTAAAGCCTGTATCGTATATTCAATCAGCGGTTTCCCTGCTGCTGTTAATAAAGGTTTGGGAGTATGGTCTGTAAGCGGGCGCATTCTTTCGCCACGCCCTGCGGCTAAAATCATGGCTTTCATAGCGCGCGTTTACTAGCGGGTAATACAAGCTCAACTAAAAGCGTGTGAAAATCCCGTAAGTCCGGATAGCGTTGACTAATGTTGATGACGTAATTAAGAGTGCGCGGGATATCACCCAGGTAAGCACTTTTACCATCCCTGATATTAAGCCTGGAGAATATACCTATGGCTTTTAAATGTCGCTGTATACCCATGAGATCAAAATCCTGCTGGAATTGATTATAATCACAGACGACAATACCTGTCTGGGTTAACTGCTGGTAATAGGGGCTTAAACAGCTCTCGATTTGTGCGTCTGACCAGCTGATATAGCAGTCTCTTAGTAAAGAAACTGCATCATAAGTGACGGGGCCTATGACCGCATCCTGGAAGTCAATAATCCCGGGATTATCAGTGTTTAAGTGCATCAGGTTTCGTGAGTGATAATCTCTGTGTACGCAGACTTGGGTTTGTTGCAAAGCTGAGATAATTAATAAAGTGTAGCCAGCGTCAATAATAGCGTGTTGTGCTTTATTTAGGCTTAGACCGCACTGTTGCTCGAGAAACCAGTTACTAAATAACTGCAGTTCGGTTTGTAATAACCGTGTATTGTAGTGTGGTAAAGCGCAGTGGGTGATGTCTACATTTTTTTGTAGCGTGAGCAAACTCTCTAGTGCATCTTTATATAAGGCTTCTACTGTTTTGTCATTTAGTTTATCTAACAGACAGGTGGAACCAAAATCCTCAAGTAGTAAAAATCCTTGTTGTGTATTTTGCTGGATGATATCAGGCACATTGACCTGAGCTTGGGAAAATAGCCGGGCAACTTTGATAAAGGGGGCGGTATCTTCCTTATCTGGCGGGGCATCCATAACAATATAATGCTGTTGTTGATGCCGTACGCGAAAATAGCGTCTAAAACTGGCATCGCTGGAAGCGGTTTCAAATTGTGTTATGTTTAAGTTGAGGTCATTTGTTAACCATTGAAGAATGGCTTTTGCTCTATCGTCGCTTGCCGTTATCATTCTTTTATAAAGAGGCCGGAAAAGTAAGGTAAAATGGACTCCCTTTATTTTATGATATTTTGCCTGACCGTGTGGGCTTTATTGCAATTTTTATTTTCAGGTTTTTAGTCTACATGTTGCTGCGTTTATTACTATTTTTTGTCAGTATATCAGTGATGGTATCACAGGCTGTTGAAGCGAATGAGCTAGAACCGAGTTGTGATAAAACAATGAGTTCCCAGCGATGTGTGACAGAGAAAGCTGAAAAACTGGTTACTCAGGAAGAAAATAACCGCTTTTGGTTTAATAATACATTTGATGCCGAAAGGGAACAGGTTTTTAAGCGCCTGCAAACAGAATTTGAGCAAGACCCCTGGGGGATTTGTAGTTTAAGATTAGGTACCCAGCCAGTGTTTTCTGCTGATAAGGGCGAGCGTGAACAAGCGCCCATGGAGATCTATGCAGCAAACAGCGAAATGTTTGATGCTGACTTTATCAGTTTGACAGGTAATATAGATCTAGAGCGTGCTGATCAACACCTCATGGCGAACAAGGCTGATTTTAATCAATCTTCAGGTGTGCTCGATTTATATGGCGATATCATCTACAGTGATGCGGGTATGGCACTGCATAGCACCTCTGCACAAGTGAATTTACAGAATGATAGATCCTTACTGAGAAATGTCTCATTTATTCTTCCGTCATCCCCGATACGCGGTAGCGCGGATGTCGTCTATCGTGATAGCCCGACCTTCAGTCGTTACAAAGAAGTTACCTATACCGCTTGTGAACCGGGTAATCAGGATTGGATCTTACACGCTTCGCGAATGAAAGTGAATGATGAAACGGGGCGTGTAGGAGTGAAAAATGCCTGGATGGAGTTTAAAAGCGTTCCTGTTATGTATTTCCCCTATGGTTCATTTCCTGTTGATGATAGGCGTTTAACAGGCCTGCTAACCCCCTCTTTTGGTTTTGCAGGGCGGAGTGGTTTTGATGTTGCTTTGCCTTTTTACTGGAATATGGCTCCTAATTATGACTTAACACTGGTGCCACGGTATATGACTGAACGGGGCTTTATGATGGGCGCAGACTTTCGTTTCCTCTGGTATAACGCGATGAGTGAAGTGAGTTTTGAAATAATGCCTGAAGACCAGCTAACAAAAACCCTGCGCTGGGGGGGGAGTTTTCAGAATACTACTCTGTTTACAGAAAACCTGAGTATGAACATCGATGCCAACTATGTATCAGATAGTGCTTATTTTACTGATTTGGATGGCTCACTAGGTTTGAATAACCGCGACCGTTATTTATCAAGTAAGGCTAATCTTACCTATACTTTACCCTGGATGACAATGAGTGCCCGGGTTGATAACTTTCAAAATATAGATCCGGGTGCGAAGGACACTAATCTTCCTTATCGACGTTTACCGCAGCTAAAGCTGGATATGTTGAAATCTTTTAGTGGTCTGCCACTAGAGATGGGATTGGATAGTGAGTATGTTTTTTTTCAACGGCATTTTCCTGATGGCGAGCCTCAGGGACAGCGGTTTAATATTAAACCCACGATTAGCTTCCCCGTTGTTTCTCAAGCAGGTTTTATTATTCCTAAAGTTGCTTTGCAACACACCCAATATTGGCTAGATGAACAAGGTACGTCTGGGCCACTTAGCTTAAGTAAAACCTTACCTCTGGTTTCTTTAGATGGAGGTTTGTTTTTTGAAAAAGACTTTGATTCGCTCACGCATACCATTGAGCCTCGGTTGTTTTACTTATATGTCCCCTATACAGATCAAAGTGATTTACCTAATTTTGATACTTCATTATATGATTATAATTTCGGTCAGTTATTTAGAGATAATGAATTTAATGGCGTTGATAAAACTCAGAATGCCAATCAGCTCTCAGCAGCTATCACCACTCGTTTAGTGGAGAATGGGAGGGATCGGATAAAATTTACGGCAGGAGAGATTTTTTACTTTGCAGACAGAAAAGTTAACTTAATAGGAAATCAAGTTGATACAGAATTTCTATCCAATTTAATTACTGAATTTAGTAGTGAAATAACAGATGAATTAAAGTTTATTTCTGCTATGCAATGGAGCTTTAAAGATAAGGCGATAAATCGCGGAAGTGCTGAATTAAGGTACCATAATGAAGGTAATGGCATTATTTTTAATGCCGGGTACCGTTATCGTCAGCGTCAGCTACGGTTAGCGCAACCTGGCCAGGAACAGGTGGTCGCTTCCGCTATCGTACCTATTTATGATGGCTGGAGTGCCATCGGTTTATACCGTTACTCCTTTTTGCATCGTAAAAATCTGGAATATTTTGTCGGTGTAGAAAAAGATAGTTCTTGCTGGCGTTTTAGGGTTATTTATCGTCAGTTTCTGTTGAGTACAGACACGACGGGAGGTTTTGAGGGTGCAGAGCCACAAAATTCAATATTTTTTCAAATTGAACTAAAAGGTCTCACAAGTTTAGGTGATAAGGTTGATGACTTTTTGCTAGAAAATATATCAGGGTATAGAAAACCAAATTATTAAAAATATGAGAAAAATAACTAAACAGAGTTTGGCCGCTTTATTATTGATCATAGCGAGCTTTCATCTGCCTGCTGCTGAATATCTAGATGGCATAGCGGCTGTTGTTGAAGATGATATTATTCTGGAAAGTGAGTTAGCTCAAGAAGTGTCCTCCGTCGTTAGCAAATTAAAAGCGAATAATGTACAGCTTCCGCCAAAGAATGTGATTGATAAACAGGTTCTGGAGCGTCTAATCATAGATACTTTACAAACCCAATTGGCGGAGAGGGCGGGTCTTAAGGTGACAGAGGAAATGTTAGATAGTTCATTGAGTACGATTGCCCAGCAAAATGGCATGGATTTAGCTAGCTTTGAGCAGGAAGTCAAATCACAGGGCATGAGTTATGCCTCATTCAAAGAGAGCGTGCGTAAAGAAATTGTTATCAATCAGTTGCGTAGTCATGAAATCGGCAGTCGGGTCAGGGTTTCAGAGCAAGAAATTAATCACTACCTAGAGACTGAAATCAGCTCTAAAGACCAAAAGGTAAAATATTTAGTAGGCCATATTCTAATTGCTGTACCAGAAGCTGCTTCCGCTGCCACAATACAGGCGGAAAATGCGGAAGCACAGTCAGTCACCGAGCAATTACGCCTAGGAGAAGATTTTCAGCAAATGGCCGTGAGTGTTTCAGACGGGGCAAATGCATTACAGGGTGGTTTACTCGGTTGGCGAACCTTAAACCAGCTACCGACACTTTTTGTCGATGTAGTCAAGTCTATGAGTAAAGGTGATATAGCAGACCCTATCCGTAGTCCTGGTGGCTTCCATATTCTTAAATTAATGGATAGTACGGACATAGAGTCACATATTGTTATCGAAACACAAGTACGGCATATTCTCATTAAAACCAATGAATTAGTTAACGATCAGGAAGCACAAAAACGCTTACAAGCCATTGCGGGTCGAATTATTGATGGCGATGATTTTTCGGCTTTGGCAAAAGCTAATTCTGATGATACTGGCTCAGCATTAAACGGGGGGGAGTTAGGCTGGGTGACACCGGGTCTATTGGTTCCGCCCTTTGAAAAGGCGATGACTGAGCTGCAGGTTAATGAAATTAGTGCCCCCGTACAGACTCAGTTTGGCTGGCATTTGATTCAGGTTTTAGAACGCCGTAGTAAGGATAACAAAGAGCAACAAAAGCGTAACCAGGCGCGTGATGATATTCGTAAAAGGAAAATTGAAGAAGAAACAGAATTATGGTTAAGACGCTTACGTGATGAAGCTTATGTGGATGTTCGTCTAGAGGCATTAAATGAATAACAAAAAGATTGCCTGTGCTGAAATAGAAAAGCAGGTAACTCTGGAGAAACAGCTAAAACAAGTAATTGCTAAGGAAGACTTAACGGCGAATAAAGCACTGATTGAGGTGAGTGCCCGGCATTTAAACCTTGATTATCTTGACCTGGCTGCAGCTTTATTGTTTATCAATAGCCCGCAGCCGCAACTGAGTGAACTTGCAAATAATAAATTCACTGTAGAAAAACAAAAGGCTCATGAGTTAATACAAGCACAAATGGTGCGCTATCGTATAGAAATCGGGCGTATTCACCGCGTTAATGTGAATTTGATTAAAGATATTTTAGTGGAAGAAGCGGGCGTAGAGCGTAAGAAAATTGGTTACGTGGATATTTTTGAACACTATACTGTCTTAAGTTTACCTCCTGGCATGCCTGTTGAGATATTACAGGCCTTTAAGGAAGTAGAGCTTAATGAAAAAGTCATGAGCATCAAGCGCTTAAGCGGGGTCGGTAAAAAATTTCAGGCTGAAAAAAATTATCGGCGTGGCACACGCAGGCATTATCTTGCGGCTAATAAAAAGAAAGCCGGGTCATCTTAGGCGTGGGTAATTTATTGCCCATTTGTATCTTCCCTCTTTATAAAAAATACAAAAAAGTATGAATGAAATTCAGTTTGTAGATTCTGTAGCCCAGCTACAAGAGCTTTGCCAAAAAATGAAACAAGAGTCGTGGCTTGCGATTGATACTGAGTTTCTCAGGGAAAAAACCTATTATCCGAAATTTTGCCTGTTACAAATTGCAACTCTGGAATGGGTTGCCTGTATTGACCCCATTGCGCTGGAAGGCCATCTAGATGAACTATTCGCAATTATTAATGACCCGGCTATAGTTAAGGTCTTGCATTCTTGTCGTCAAGATGTGGAGATTTTTTATCAGCTTAGCGGACAATTGCCCGCGCCAGTCTATGATACGCAATTGGTCGCACCGTTATTAGGTTTTCAGGAAAATACGGGGTATGCGATGCTAGTTTCAGGGTTTTTGAATATCAACCTTAGCAAAATACATACACGCACTGACTGGAGTCAGCGCCCCTTGTCTGCAGATCAAATACAGTATGCAGCAGATGATGTTATTTATTTGGCGAAAATCTATCAGATGATGCAGCAGAAACTGCAAGCATTAGGTCGTGAAGACTG
The DNA here is from genome assembly GCA_030619185.1 of Methyloprofundus sp. Classification (GTDB taxonomy): domain Bacteria; phylum Pseudomonadota; class Gammaproteobacteria; order Methylococcales; family Methylomonadaceae; genus Methyloprofundus. The sequence goes on along the minus strand of JAUXBW010000111.1, from coordinate 1,340 downwards.
GTTGCAAGAGGATTTTGAGCAATTAATGAATGAGGATTTGTATGATATTCCTCCTGAAAATGCCTGGTTGAAAATACGCGGAAAAAATAAACTGACTGGTAAGCAGCTAGCAATAGTACAGGTACTAGCCGAGTGGCGTGAACAGGTAGCAAAAAAAGATAATCGACCCAAGAACTGGATATTACGCGATGAAATTATCCTGGATATGGCGAAATTACAGCCGCTTAATGTAAAAGCATTAGCTGAAATTCGCGGCATAAATGATGGTTTTATCAGGCGTAGCGGTAAGCAAGTCTGTGAATTGGTTGCTAAAGCTCAGGGCTTGCCTGGATTGAAATTAAAAAGTAAGGGTACAAATAAAAAAACACAGCAACAAGAGGCGGTGCTGGATATATTAACTGGGGTCGTACGTTTACGTGCAGATGAAAATTCTTTAAACCCAGTGATTTTAGCGACCCGTAAGGATCTAGAGCAATTATTACTTGATAATCCGGAGAGCCCTTTATTGCATGGGTGGCGATATAGTATGGTTGGTCAGGAGTTGCAGAACCTGTTGTCTGGTAAAGTATCGCTATCAATTGATAAGCAGAATCTGTGCGTACAGTCTATTGAGTAGTCGTAAAATGTTTTTTTAAATTACTCAGTGTGATAAAGGCTGCATTAGTGATTCCCTGGTTTGCTAATGCCGCTGGAATAACCCCCGCTGGGTCGCCATGCATCTGGTAAATAATTTTAATTGTTGTGTTGTCGATTATATTGAATTGCCAAAAACCATCAGAATAGCGCATTTGCACGGTATTTCCCTGTTCTGGTAATTGAGCCTGGATATGCACAGGTAATTGCCTGCGGTCGATATTTTTTAAGTGTACTGTATAAATGTTATTATTTTTGTTAAATTGCCCGCGTGACTGCATCACTGTATAGCGGTTATTTAAAGGCCAGGGCAAGCTACTGAGTTTGTATATATAGCTATCACTGAGATTAAGCATCTTGATGCATTTATAACGCCAGGCAGGGCAAAAACTAGCATTATTGATAAACGCTAAAAGCTGTTCCAGGTCGGTGTTTAATTGTAACTCCCCCCTAAACGCCTGGTATTCGGAATAGGGAAGGCTGCGAAGATAAACCTTTATATCATTGTCATCCTTGACTAAGTGCCAACTCAGGGGGGCAGCATCTAGGTCATTTGCCTGAGTAAGGTGGCAAAAAGATATGAATAATAAAAGCAGAACTGGTTTTATGCTACGCATTGGTTAATTAATTTAAGGTTTAAATGTATACATAAGGAACGCGCCGATAATCCATTGAAGAAAGAAGATTACCAGGTGGATTCTTCAGAG
>JAUXBW010000087.1 GCA_030619185.1 Methyloprofundus sp. | reverse complement strand
TTTGTTATAGAAAGAGTTACGTAGCTGGCTATGTGCCTCTTTCTACGCCTCGAATACGAATAAAAATACTGCGCCAGTTGCTTAACTTATTCCGTGCGCGTTCCTTACCTGTAATCCACAATAATTATTAATTAAGGTTTTGACAGATGAAAATATGGGTTGATGCAGATGCCTGCCCCGTGGTAATTAAGGATATGTTGTGTAGAGCGGCTACGCGCACTGAAGTTTTAATTACCTTTGTTGCTAACCAGTTTATACGTTTACCACCCTCGCGCTATATTAAATTTATTCAGGTAGGTCGTGGTTTTGATGTCGCTGATAATGAAATTGTACGAAGAGCTAATACGGGCGACCTGGTCATCACCGGGGATATTCCGTTGGCTGCTGAAGTGATTGAAAAAGGGGGCTATGCACTCAATCACCGAGGTGAACTGTATACCGCTAATAATATTCGAGAATGTCTGAATATGCGTGATTTTATGGACACCCTGCGTTCTAGCGGCATAGAAACGGGGGGGCCATCCGCATTAAACCAAAGCGACCGGCAAGCATTTGCCAATGAACTAGATAAGTTTTTAAGGTAACTCGCAATAAGCAGAAATCAGGCTTTTTTTCTTTTAGCCGCTGCCGCTTTCATTTTATCAATCGTTGCCTGGCGTTTTTCTGCTTTAGCTATTTTTTCTTGCTGCTCTTTCACTCTGCGTTGTTGTTGAATATGATAGCGTTTTTTAGCCAAATTTGCTTGTGTTGCCTGTTTTTCTTTTATGATAAGTTCGCCTTTTGCGGCGCGAAAACTCTGTACTAATGGTATATGGCTAGGGCAGACGATATCGCAACAACCACACTCTATGCAATCAAATAGCTGATAGCCCTGACATTGATCAAGCTGTTTGCTACGGCTATACCAGTGTAGTTGCTGTGGAAGTAATTCAGCGGGGCAGACAGTGGCACAGTCTCCGCAGCGTATACAGGGCATACTAGCCTGGCTACTGGATAGGTCACTGGTGGTCATCGCCAGCAAGCAATTAGTCGCCTTTGTAACGGCAATATCATCAGTGCTAAGTGCAATACCCATCATCGACCCACCCATAATCAGACGCTGTACAGTTGAGCTGTATCCACCACAATGCGCAATTAAATATTTTATGGGGGAGCCGATTTTTACCTGTATATTTTTGGCTTGTTTTACACCCTTGCCAGTGATGGTAATGATACGTTCTGTCAGTGCTATTCCCAGGCATATAGCCTGATAGACTGCATAGGCAGTACCGACATTCTGGCATACAAAGCCATGTTCAGCGGGTAATGAACGGGCGGGTATTTTTACTCCCGTTAGCACCTCAATTAATTGTTTTTCACCCCCCGTTGGGTAAATGGCGGGGACGGTTATTATTTGAATTCCTTCATGGCGTGTTACTTCAAGTAATGCCTGTTGAGTAGCCGGCAGGGTATTTTCTAGCGCAATAATGCACGTATCAGCTTGCAGAATATATTGCATGATCAACGCACCTTGTACAATTTCTTGTGCCCAGGCCTGAATCAAACAGGCATCACAACTGATGTAGGGTTCGCACTCTGCACCATTAATGATAAGTGTATGAATGGGCTGCTGAGCCTGTAATTTTACCGCAGTAGGAAAGGCGGCGCCACCCAATCCGGCCACCCCTGCCTTAGCAATTTTTATGCGTAAAGCGTCGCGAGTCTCGAGTAAGTAATTAGGGCAAGGGGCTGTAGGGTAAGCTTCATCCAAACCATCTGTTGCAATAATAATGCAGCTATCTGATAATCCTGAAGGGTGTGCGATTATGCGGGGTGCTATTTCTTTAACAACGCCAGAGCTGGCAGCATGAATGGGGGTAGCTAAATGATGTTGTGGCTTAGCAATAACCTGCCCTTTTAGTACTCGTTGCCCCGGCGTGACACTAGGTACCGCATAGCAATCAGAGCGTTGTAGTAATGGGTAAATCAGCTCGCTAGGCAAGGCCACTAAACTTATGTCTGTGACTTGTTTATACTCCTTCAGAGAGACTCCGCCATGGAATTGCCACTGCTTATTCATAACTCACAGACCACAGCCACTGGCTAGGCTTATTTTCCAGTGGCTGCATAACAATACAATCGACAGGACAGGGTGCGAGACATAGCTCACAGCCCGTGCATTCAGCAGCAATAACCGTATGCATTTGCTTAGAAGCACCTAAAATAGCATCAACCGGACAGGGCGGGATGCATTTTAAGCAGCCAATACAGTCCTGTTCAATAATAAAGGCAACGGCTGGCACACTGGTTTTACCAAAGTCAGCATTTAAAGGCTTTGCTGTCACGCCTAAAAGCTGAGCTAAAGCCGTAATAGTATCTTCACCACCAGGTGGGCATTGGTTGATATCGGCCACACCACCTGCCACTGCTTCAGCATAAGGACGGCAACCGGGGAAATTACATTGCCCGCATTGAGTCTGGGGTAATAAGGCATCAATTTTATCGGCTAATGGGTCACCCTGTACCTTTAAATACCTAGCTGTATAACCGAGCCCCAGGCCTAGCAGGGCAAAGAATAAACACAGAAATACCATTAGGCTAAGCCAATAAAACCCATAAAAGCCATAGACATTAGGCCTGCTGTAATGAGTCCTATTGATGCACCTTGAAAGGGAACGGGTACATCTGCAACATCAATACGTTCGCGCAGTGCGGCAAATAGAACGAGGACCAAGGTAAAACCTATCGCAGTACCTATGCCAAACAATATAGATTCTATAAAAGTGTGTTCAGCTTGAATATTGAGTAAGGCGACACCTAAAACAGCACAATTGGTGGTTATTAAGGGTAGATACAGACCTAATAACCGATACAGGCTCGGGCTGAATTTATGCATGATAATTTCGGTGAGCTGGACCACGACGGCGATCACGACTATAAAGCTGATGGTGCGTAAATACACTAAATCCAGAGGTAATAGCAGGTATTTATATAAGAGGTAACTGCTAACGGAAGCAAGGGTTAAAACAAAAGTTGTAGCCAGCCCCATGCCAATTGCAGAGTCCAGCCTTCTGGATACACCAAGAAAGGGACATAAGCCCAGAAATTTCACCAGAACAAAGTTATTAACCAGTATGGTACTGATAAGTAGCAGAAAGTAGTGTTTCATGCTTTTAAACGGGTGCAGCCGCAGTTGTAGAGCGCGGCTTTAGCCCGCTATAGTCAGTTTTTTTAGATATTTGCAGACTAAAGCCACGCCCTACCTCCACTTCAGGTAGAGTAGCCAAAAATAGCCTCATAAAATTAACGACAATATTCCAGCAATAATTGATTCATATTTCTTCTGCCAAAGTAAACGGGATCAAAGTCACCACCTAGCCACTCAAGCATATCGTCATACTCCTCATGTTCCGGGTTTTCCAGTAGCTTTATTAAATCTGCATAACCCCAGATGCCGCCGCAATCTTCTGGCGGGCAAGCGCATTTACCCGTAACACAATAAGGAAGTTTTTTGCCTGGATCAAAAGCTAATATTTTTTCTAAACTAACTTTATGTGTCCAGCTATCGCCAAAGTCATACTCGTATATTAAATAGTCTTTCTCAGCTTTGAGTAACTTCGATAGGCGTGTTGTGCTTTCATCCTCAATTTTGAAGTCATCGAATTCAAAGTCATCATCCTGGATGCCATAAAATTTTCGATCCATGGAAATAAACTGGTGTAGGTGTGAGTTTGTCCAGCCCATTGAGATTTGCAGTGCTAGATGGAACACATCTAATTTTATATCACTAGGCACTAATAGCCGTCGCCATATAGGAGGTTTAGCACCTTCCAGAGATATTTTTAACTGATAGGTAGAGCGTAATTGTGTCAGAGTCATGACTTAAATTTTAACTATTAAGGTAGTTTGATGGGGAGTACACGGAGCATTTTTCAAACTTTGTGTGCACCCTTTGCGCTGTTAAATTGCTTTCCTCTATGTCCAGCTTGTCCATGATAAGGCAGCTAGCTACATCACTGTCATCCGTCAATGGTGACTAAAAAACCATTGTCTACGAGGGCACAAATAAAAATTCAGTAACTTCTCATTATTTGAGGGGCATGGGCGGATCGCCCATGCAAACGGGCAAGCTGCCGTACCCCCAGGAAATATTGCCCGTGAATATTTGATTGGCGATTATTTACCTGCCGCTTTTTCAGGTGAAATCATTGCACCACAGCTTGCTTCTTCGCCTTTCATGCCGCCCATGCCACCTTGCATACCTCCCATCCCTTGCATATTACCGCCTTGCATACGCTTCATGCCACCGTCACCTTGCATATTTCCGCCTTGCATGCGCTTCATACCCCCCTCACCCTGCATATTACCCATGCCTTGCATACCGCTGCCCATCATACCCATACCACAGGATCCTTCTTTACCTTTCATCATATCGCCACACATACCTTCCATGCCTTTTTTCATTTTTCCGCCTTGCATCATACCGCCGCACATGCCTTCACCACATTTACCTTCCTTGCCTTTTCCCATGTCCATGCCTTTATCCATGTTCATATTCATGGCTTTAGGCGTAGATTTTTTATTGCCCCATCCTGATTTACTGACTGAATAGCCTTTTTTAGCTGTTTGTGTTGTTTTCATATCACCACAAGCACCTTCTTTACCTTTCATCATGGCTCCACAGGCATTTTCCAGGCCTTTTTTCATTTTGCCATTTTCCATCATGCTACCGCAGCGTCCTTCACCACAAGCGGCTTCTTGCTTCTTGTCCATTTTAGAGCCGCACTTCATCTCTCCTGCTTTGTCTGATTGCGCCAGTTGCATATAGCCACTGCTTAGCTCATTCATTGTAAAAGGGTTGCTTTCTGCGTTAACAGCGTTAGCTGCAAATGTTGAAGCCACTGCGGAACCAATTGTTGTTATAGTTTTAGTTGTTTTTTTCATGCTATCCTCTAATTGTTTAGTTTATTATTGTTTTATGATGTAACCCTTCCTTTTACACAAATTATGCACTCCATGCAAGCGTTAGTTGCTGCTATTTATCCTTTATTTAGGAATGGGAACAAAATAAGTTAAGCAACTGGCGCAGTATTTTTGTTCGTATTCAAGGCGCACAAACTGGCGCATAGCGAGCTACGTAACTGCTTGTGCAACACCGAAGACGGACAAAAAGGCAAGTCAGTTGCTCAAATTATTTTGTGCACGTTCCTTAGCTATTCGCAATCAGCTGTTTCATCGCTATCCCCATATTTGAAGGCGAATTGACTACTTCAACACCTGCCGTCTTTAAAGCAGAAACTTTACTTTCAGCAGTCCCTTTGCCTCCTGTGACAATTGCTCCAGCATGCCCCATGCGTTTTCCCGCAGGTGCAGTTAATCCGGTAATATAAGAAACTACAGGTTTAGTCACATGATTTTTTATATATTCGGCCGCCTCTTCTTCTTCGCTCCCCCCAATTTCACCCACCATAATAATGCCCCGGGTTTGTTCATCTGCTTGAAACCGGCTGATGACATCAATAAAATTCATACCGTGAATGGGGTCACCACCGATACCCACACAAGTACTTTGCCCTAGGCCTTGTTGCGTGGTCTGGTGCACTGCTTCATAGGTCAATGTACCTGAACGAGAAACAATACCAATAGAGCCCGGTAAGTGAATACTGCCTGGCATAATACCTATTTTACAGGCTTCAGGTGTAATAATACCGGGGCAATTTGGACCAATTAATAATGCGTCACTGTCGGCCATTGCTGCTTTAACCCGTAACATATGGAGTACAGGAATACCTTCCGTAATACAGACTATCAGCTTAATGCCCGCATCAACCGCTTCTAAAATGGCATCAGCAGCAAAAAAAGGCGGTACATAAATAACACTAGCATCAGCTTCAGTGACTGCGTATGCTTCTTGCACTGTGTTAAATACTGGTAGCCCTAGATGCTCTGTCCCTCCCCTTCCGGGAGTCACCCCCCCCATAAGCTGAGTGCCATAAGCTAAAGCATGTTGAGCATGAAAAGTACCTTGTTTGCCGGTAAACCCCTGACAAATGACCTTGGTGTTCTGATCGACTAATATACTCATACTCTGGCTCCAGCAAGGCTCACCGCTTGTTCAGCCGCATGATCCAGATTTTCTGCGGCAATAATATTGGCTGCCGCATCCTGTAATAGTGCACGGCCTTCTTCAGCGTGAGTTCCTTCCAGCCTGACAATAACAGGCAGATCTGTCTTAATCTGTTTAAGTGCTTCCAGAATACCTTGTGCAATGACATCACAATGCACAATACCACCAAATATATTTACCAATACAGCTTGTACATTTGCATCAGAAACAATCAGCTTAAAAGCCTCGGTTACTTTTTCAGTGCTTGTTCCCCCGCCGACATCAAGAAAATTAGCAGGTGTCCCGCCTTTTAGCTTAACCAGATCCATGGTTGCCATCGCAAGTCCAGCACCATTAACCATGCAGCCTATGTTACCATCTAAGGTAATATAGCTGAGGTCAAATTGTTTCGCTTTATTTTCTTTCTCATCCTCCTGGGCTGTATCACGTAAAGCGGTGATGTCCTTATGCAGAGCAAGCGCATTGTCATCAAAATTAATTTTTGCATCCAGTGCAAATAGCCTGTCATCGTCTATTTCCACTAAGGGGTTAATTTCTATTTGACTGGCATCTTTTTCTACTAACAGTTGCAACATACCGGTCATGATCTTCTGCAAAGCTTTGATTTGCTCGCCTTGCAAGGCCAATGCAAAGGCTATTTGGCGGCACTGGTACGCTTGTAAGCCTGCGGCTGGATTGATAAATAGGTTGATAATTTTTTCCGGGGTTTGTTCTGCAACGACTTCAATATCCATACCTCCCGCCCTGGAAGCAATAAAGCAAAGCCTTTCCTGATGCCTATCAACCAGCAAACTGAGATAAAATTCGCGTTTAATTGGGTGGGTTTTTTCTACTAAAACAGAATTAATGGGCAGACCCTCTTTACCCGTTTGTTTTGTGACTAAGCGTTGCCCCAGCATTTGTGCTGTCAATTGACTCGCAGACTCTGCCGTTTGCGCAATTTTAACGCCCCCCACCTTGCCTCGTCCACCCGCATGAACTTGTGCTTTTATTGCCCAGCTATCGCCAGCCAAAACCTTTGCTGCATCAGATGCAGCGTTGGCACTAGTGACTACTACACTTTCGGGAACAGGTATCTGATAATCTTTAAACAGTTGTTTTGCCTGAAATTCATGAATATTCATCGTTGGCCTTATAGCTAATGAGATGGGCGGACAGAAATGCTACAGTATATAGGGCTTAAACCCATAAAAAAAGGGCGCAACCTTCAACAGGTTACGCCCTTTTATAGCCCACCCAAAAAGGGCAGGCAAGGCCTGCATTGTATTAATGCAAACCCATATTCGCGAATTCGTATTTAGATTGCTACGATATTCTCTGCTTGAGGACCTTTATCGCCCTGTGTCACAGTAAATTCAACTTTTTGTCCTTCGGCAAGAGTTTTAAACCCTGAGCCAGAGATTGCGCTGAAATGTGCGAAAACATCAGGACCAGATTCTTGCTCTATAAAGCCAAAACCTTTGGCTTCGTTAAACCATTTTACTGTACCAGTTGTAGTAGACATAATAATATCCTATTTATTTCAAGAGTAATTGAAGCCTTATAAAAAGGCCGTTTTGCTAGAAGTGCTGCTATTACTTATAAAAACAGGACGATCTACTAAAGATTTAACACTAAAGATAAAACATCGAAACGGTGTGCATAAATATAAGACGTACTTTCAAGCTATGCAAATTATATACAGCTTTGCTCAGTAGTCAACAATTATTCCCTATATATTTAGTGGGTAAGTGCTCACCTTTCCCCTTTAAAAAGTGGGCAGGTGAGCACTTACATTAGAGGTGTTACAACTAGTTTCCACGCTCTGCGTGGGAATGCGTAGGCCTACGCGAAACACAGAACATGGAAACAAGCCTAGTCCGTCAATACAGCAATCCTTGCGGGCTAAAGCTCCTCCCTACATTTTAATAAGCTACACGCGGCGCGATTATGCCCCCGTTACCTATCTTAAAATGGCGATTCCTTTTAATAAGTTCAATGCTTCTTTTAATGGGTAATCGCGTATATCAACGCCCTTAGTTTCGTCATCCTTGGCATTTTTTTCGGTTTCTTTTTTGCTATCTGCTTTCTTGCCGTTGCCATTAGACAAATGGTGTGACAAATCGGCTTCTTTAATAGGTTTAAAATTAGTTGCTTCCAGTGATTCCAGCTTAACCCGTTCCAGTTCTATATCGGGCTCAATGCCCGTCGCCTGAATTGAGCGACCTGATGGCGTAAAATAACGCGCGGTTGTCATCTTGACTGCACCACCATTGCCAGTAGGCATAATTGTTTGTACCGACCCTTTACCGAAAGATTTAGAGCCCATAATAATGGCGCGTTTATGATCCTGCAATGCGCCAGCAACAATTTCAGAAGCAGAAGCAGATCCCGCATTAATCAATACGACCATAGGTGCACCGGCTAATAAATCACCCGGTGTTGCATTGAAATCCATTTTTGCATCTTTAACACGGCCTTCTGTATAAACAATTTTACCCGAATTTAAAAAGGCATCACTGACTGATACAGCACCATCTAACACGCCGCCTGGATTATTGCGCAAGTCCAGTACCATACCCTTGAGCTGACCACCATTTTCTTTCTTAAGTTTGGT
>JAUXBW010000120.1 GCA_030619185.1 Methyloprofundus sp. | reverse complement strand
TGTTCCTGTTATTTATTGTGATGACTGTGGTACGGTTCCTGTGCCTGACGCTGATTTGCCTGTTGAATTGCCAAAAGACGATGTGGTACTTGATGGTTCGCAATCACCTTTAGCCGCTCATCCAACCTTTCCCCATGCTGACTGTCCAAAGTGTGGCAAGGCTGCAAAAAGAGAAACAGACACTTTTGATACCTTTATGGAATCATCCTGGTATTTTGCACGATATGCGGGTAAAAGTGACGATAGCATGTTGGCAGAAAGTGCTAAATACTGGTTGCCGGTCGATCATTATATTGGTGGCATTGAACATGCAATATTACATTTACTTTATGCACGTTTTTATACCAAATTATTGCGTGATGAAGGATTATTAGTCTGTGATGAGCCCTTTAAACGCCTATTGACGCAGGGCATGGTATTGAAAGATGGCGCGAAAATGTCTAAATCAAAAGGGAATACCGTTGATCCACAAGGTTTAATCCAACAATACGGTGCAGATACTGTGCGTATGTTTGTGATGTTTGCAGCGCCTCCAGAACAATCATTAGAATGGTCTGATAGTGGTGTGGAAGGGTCTTACCGGTTCCTGAAGCGCTTGTGGCGCCAAGTGTTTTTGCATGTAGAGCAATCTCAACAAGTTCCGGCATTAGACAAGTCATCATTAACTGATGATCAAAAATCTATTCGTCGTCAATTACATTTAGCATTAAAAAAAGCGACTGATGATTATGGGCGGCGCTATACTTTTAATACAGTTATTGCAGCGAATATGGAATTGGTTAATACATTATCAAAATACAGCGATGATTCTGAAAATGGCCGGGCTATACGCCAAGAGGTTTTGGAGGCAATATTATTAATGCTTGCACCGATTGTTCCTCATATCTGTAAACAATTGTGGCAGGAGTTGGGACATAATAAAGATATTGTTATTGAATCCTGGCCGACATTTGATGAATCTGCTTTAGAACAAGACTCTATCAAGATGATGTTACAGGTCAATGGCAAATTACGCGGAAATATTCTGGTTTCTGTTTCAACAAGTAAAGAGGACATTGAAAAACTGGCTTTAGCCGATGACAATGTTATGCGTTTTATTGATGATAAGCCGGTAAAAAAAGTGATTGTTGTACCTAAGCGTTTGGTTAATATTGTTGTTTAAATGGCTGTATTGTCTAGTTATACGAATGAAAAAAATTATGACTCGGATTAAAAATATTTTTTTATTATTTACTTTATTGTTTATTTCAGCGTGTGGATACCAGTTACGCGGAAATCTTGATTTGCCGGAAGGTTTGAAAAGTATTTATTTAGATGGTGGTTCTGGCCAGTTGAGACAAGGAATCAAGAAGACTTTAAGGTTTTCGAACGGAAAACTTGTTGATAAGGCAGAGGATGCGGGGATAGTAGTAAAAATTAAAAAGGAAGATATGCGTCGGCGTGTAATTTCTTTGAGTAATACGGGTAGGGCGAATGAATATGAACTGTATTATAAATTAGACTTTATCTTGCTTGATGCAGAAGGAAAAAAGTTATCTGAACTACAGCCTGTTGAGATTACCAGGGATTACTTTAATGATCAGGAAGATATTTTAGGTAAAAATAATGAGGAACTGATTATCAGAGATGAGATGTATCGTCAGGCAGTCCAAACCATTATTGACCGTTCTCGAGTAGTTTTAGAAAATGTTATAAGATAATTTCACAAAACCGTGAAGCGATTGTATTTCACCAAACAGGTGACTCATGAAAAATATTATGAAGCATATATTTCGATACCTTAGAGCTGACCTGAACGGCCAACTGATTATTCTAGGATTATGCGTTTAAAGTCCGAAGAACTAGATGGAGCATTAAAAAACCTGGCTGCTGTTTATCTGGTTTCGGGAGATGAGCCATTACAGCTGGGCGAATCGGCCGATGCAATACGCAAAGCTGCAAAAGATGCTGGCTATACTACCCGCGAAGTTTTTTCTGTGGAAACGGGGTTTGAATGGAATGAGTTGCTCGTTGCTGCGGATTCTTTTTCTATTTTTGCTGATAAAAAGTTGATAGATTTAAGAATACCTTCTGCTAAGCCTGGTGTTGAAGGGGCAAAGGTTTTGTGTGATTATTGCCAGCGATTACCTGAAGATACGATATTACTGATTACTACAGCAAAACTGACAGCATCCACTTTAAAGTCAAAATGGTGTCAGAGTATTGAGCGAGTGGGTGTAGTTGTTCAGGTCTGGCCATTAGAGGGGGCTAAATTGGTTCAATGGCTGCAACGTAGAGCACAAAAAAGGGGCTTGCAGATTGAGCAGAATGGACTTAACGTTTTAGCATCCCGGATTGAAGGTAATTTACTTGCAGCATCTCAGGAAATAGAAAAGCTTTATATTTTGCATGGAGAAGGTGTTATTTCAAAGAAGCTAGTAGAAGACGTCGTTACTGAGAGTGCTCGCTTTGATGTTTTTAAACTAACTAATTGTGTGTTGGCCGGTCGTGTTAGTAGAGCAGTAAAGATTCTAAATGGCTTGAAGGCGGAAGGCATTGCAGCGCCTGTCGTATTATGGGCATTGGCACGAGAAGCCAGAATGCTGATAAATATAAAAATTGCTGTAGACCAGGGGAAAAATAAAGCCATGGTTTTTAAAAATAACGGTTTATGGGATAAACGCAAACAATTGGTTAATACTGTTTTACCTCGTTTGAAAATGAAAGATTTACAGGAAATCTTACTTTTGAGCTCAAAAATTGATCGACAGATTAAAGGGCAGGAGAGTGGTGATTGTTGGGAGGGCTTGTTATCTCTCTGTTTGTTATTCCCCTCTCGCTAAGGGAGATGTAAACAAATAATCATCCAATATTACTGGTCTTTTTATCCGTCTTTAGCGGTGTAGCAGCAGTAACGTAGCCTGCTATGCGCTTGCTGCCACACCACTAAAAACAAACAAAAAACCTACCCAATATCGAACAATTATTTATTTTCAGCTCCCTAAAGCCACGCCCTACGATGTATAGTCTGTCGCGTCAGGTCTTATCCATTAATCAAGTAATGGGCAAAAATACTCGCGATATAGCCTAATGCAATGACTGGTGTCCATTTAATATGACTAAAGAAAGTATATTTATGGTTAGATGATCCCATTAGGGCAACACCCGCAGCAGACCCTACTGATAGCATGGATCCACCCGTACCCGCAGTTAATGTCACCAATAACCATTGGTATAAATCCATATCCAGGTTCATGCTTAATACAGCAAACATCACCGGGATATTATCAACAATCGCTGAAATAACTCCAACAATAATATTAGCCGGCGTTTGCCCAAGTCCATCGTACATACCTGCTGCAATCAACTCTAGATAACCGATATACCCCAAGCCACCGACGGCAAAGACCACACCAAAGAAGAAGAACAGTGTATCCCACTCGGCATCGCGTACCTTATCGAAGATATCGAATTCAGCATGTTCTTCACCTTCACCAGAGCTATAGAGAGTTTTAAGTCTGAAGCCATAAACCATTAGTACTCCAAGACCGGCCATCATGCCCATAAAAGGTGGCAAATGTAGCACTTGCTTAAAGCTAACAGCAGTAACAATGGTTAATGCGAATAATACACAGACCTGAATTGCCCCCGGCTTTAACATCACAGCCGCTTCATTTGAAACCGCTGGTTGCTCATCAGGTACGGCTAGCCACATAAAGTAGGCAGGAACAAGATAGTTAATTACCGAAGGAATAAATAATGCGAAGAAATCAAAAAATTCCGCATAACCTGCCTGCCATACCATTAGGGTTGTAATATCACCAAAGGGACTGAACGCACCACCGGCATTAGCGGCAACAACCAGGTTGACAAAGCCAATGGCAATAAATTTCTCATTATCTTTACCAACAGCTAGAACAACCGCGCCCACTAATAGAGCTGAGGTCAGGTTGTCAGCAACAGCGGATAAAAAGAAAGTGATAATACCGGTAATCCAGAATAATTTTTTATAGCCAAATTCCCTTCTAATCATCCAGGAGCGTAATGCTTCAAATACATTACGTTCAGCCATGGCATTGATATAGGTCATGGCAACCAGTAAGAACAACATTAATGCGGCATATTCCTTGAGGTTAAACTCAAAAGCCTCATGCAAAGCTTCGGTAGAAACCCCCGCTTCAGCGGCTAGTACTGCCGCATGTGCCCAGATAACGGCGGCTGCAATAATCACAGGTTTAGATTTGCGTAAACCGGTAAACTCTTCCGCCATGACAAAACCATAAGCGACGATAAAAATCAGCACGGTATAAATTCCGCGCTCGGTTCCGGTCAGTCCCAAATTAACAATTTGCTCTTCAGCCATTGCCAGCTGAGGCATGCTGAGCAGCGCAGCAAAAATCAAAAATAAACGTAACAAAACAAACCCCCCTAGGCTTTCAAATTATAAATTATTATTTTTATGTAATTTTTCTTTAAACTCAACCGCATATACTAACATCAACTAATAATCTTTGTCATTTAATCGCTAGCAGTATATGATAATTAGCTCTATTCAATACGCTTATATAAGCGCTTAAATATGTATCAATATAACGATAAAGATCAAACACTGATCAACGAACGTGTCATTCAGTTTCGTGATCAAACTGAACGTTTTTTAAAAGGTGAAATTGCTGACGATAAATACCGCGCATTACGCTTAATGAATGGTGTGTATGTGCAAACACATGCACCTTTACTGCGGGTTGCCGGACCTTATGGCCTACTATCCAGCAAGCAAGTTAGAAAATTAGCCTCTATTGCCCGTGATTACGATAAGGGCTTTTGTCATTTCACAACCCGGCAAAATATTCAGTTTAACTGGCCTGCACTGGAAAGGGTGCCTGATATTCTTGAGGAATTAGCCAGCGTACAAATGCATGCCATACAAACCAGTGGTAACTGTCTTAGGAATACGACATCGGATCAGTTAGCAGGTGTAGCAGTAGATGAGCTGGAGGATCCTCGCCCCTATTGCGAAATTATTCGCCAATGGACAATTTTTCATCCGGAATTTGCCTATTTACCGCGTAAATTCAAGATTGCAGTGAGTGGTGCTAAACAGGATCGTGCGGCCACTCAGTTCCATGATATCGGCTTACATCTGGTGAAAAATGACAAAGGTGAAGTGGGCTTTAAAGTTTTTGTCGGGGGCGGTTTAGGACGTACCCCTGTTATAGCTCAGGTAGTCAAGCCATTTTTAGAAAAGAAGCACCTACTCTCCTATTTGGAAGCTATCTTACGCATCTATAACCTCTATGGTCGCCGCGATAACAAATATAAGGCACGAATAAAGATTCTGGTAAGGGAAACAGGGCTTGCTGAAATTCGAAATCAAATAGATACGGAATGGGCTTTAATTAAAGATCAGTTAGAGTTGAGTGCTGAGCGGATAAGAGAAATACAGACACAATTTGCGCCGCCCGAATATCAAGCTAATGCAATGCAAGATACAAGTTATGCCAATAATATGGCTAATAATATCGCCTTTGCGACATGGGTTAAGCACAATACTGCAGAACATAAAATAGGTGGTTATCGTGCAGCTTATATCTCATTAAAAGCACCGGATAGCCCCCCCGGAGACTGTAGCGAAAGTCAGCTAGATAGCATTGCAGAATTGGCGGATCAATATAGTTTTGGCATGGTGCGCGTTACTCATCGTCAAAATCTGGTTCTTGCTGATGTAGCACAAGCTGATTTATTTGATTTATGGCAAAAGCTGGACGCAATAAAATGTGCAACACCTAATATAGGTAAAGCAACCGACATGATTTGTTGTCCGGGACTGGATTATTGTTCATTAGCAAACGCGGGGTCTATTGGTATTGCTAAAGAGATCAATGAGGCTCTGGATGTTATGGATTATGTGCATGATTTAGGTGATTTAAAAATCAATATCTCTGGCTGTATGAATGGCTGTGCACATCAAAGTGTTGGCCATATCGGGATTCTAGGTGTGGATAAAAAAGGCGTGGAATGGTATCAGATAACACTCGGTGGTTCCTCAGAAAATGATGCTGCAATTGGGCAACGCCTTGGGCCTGCAGTGAGCAAACAAGAGGTTACCTCAGTCATCACAACTATACTCGAAGTCTATATTGAGCAACGTTTGAGTGCTGATGAATCATTCCTTGCCACTGTTAGACGTGTGGGTATCAGCCCATTTAAGGAGAAAACCTATGCAACTGATTAAAGATAAGCAAGTGACTCAGGATAACTGGGAATATATCATCGATGAAACACCGGTAAAGGCTGATTTTATTATTGTTTCCTTAGTGCGCTGGCAACAGGAGCGCGATCAACTATCTCGGGTTAAACATCTGGGTGTAAGACTGGCTCCTGATGTTGAGCTAGAAGAAATCGCTAATGATTTATCTCATTTTCAATTGATTGAGCTCTATTTTCCCGTGTTTACTGATGGGCGTGCTTTTACCCATGCTCGCTTATTACGCAGTCGTTATGGATTTACGGGTGATATTCGAGCCAGTGGCGACTTTATGCGTGATCAGGTTTTTTATTTAAACCGCGTGGGTGTGAGTAGTTTTGAGCTAAACGATCAGGATAATGCGCAACAGGTTATTCAGTCCATGGATGACTTCTCAGTAAATTATCAAGAGTCAGTTGCCTGACGAGTCTATGTAGGCTAGGCTTCAGCTAACGTAGCCCGCATTCTGTAAACGACTTGTGGGCTACGTTATGCCGTGTGCGATCCTTAGGAGCAAAAATTCAATAATACGCGGTCTAGCTTCTTTTGACTCCGCAGCTCTGCACTAGGGAGAGCTTATTTTCCGGTATTTGGTGCAGGAACGCGGCTATTTAAAGGTTAAAACAGACCCGCCTACAGCACCCACCGTGCTGCTTTGATGGGTAGAGTATTTCATAAGCCACGGGTTTAAAATATAAATTATAGTTATCTATTGATCCGTTCAAAATAGCTGCTGCACAGGGCTGCATTTGTTTTTACCATGTTTTTCTGGTCAGTGCTGGCGGCTATAAAGTTCTCCATTTTC
>JAUXBW010000204.1 GCA_030619185.1 Methyloprofundus sp. | reverse complement strand
CCTTGCTAAGGAACGTGCACGACACACTTTATACATCATTAATAAGGGGCGCAGGTCTTTAGCCTGCATTTTAAAAGGCGGACTAAAGATCCGCGCCCCATTGTGCTCATGTTATTCTGTGCACGTTCCTGTCAGGTTTAAAAATTATAGTTCAGCTTTGATTTATTTACATGTCGTAGGAGCGGTCTTTAGCCGCGAATGGGTGCACATCATTCGCGGCTAAAGACCGCTCCTACACAATCATAATGTTCAACAAAACGAATATGCCGCATAAACTCGATCAATTACATTTCGATAACCGCTTTGTCCAGCAATTGCCCACAGATGCAAGCACAGGACAGCACCCACGGCAGGTTGAAGAGGCCTGTTATTCACCGGTCACACCAACGCTTGTTAGCAACCCGCAATTAATAGCTTATGCACAGGAAGTGGCGGATTTATTTGATCTAACCGCAGCCGATTGTCATAGCGATTACTTTACCCAGATATTTGCCGGTAATCAATTAGCTCAGGGAATGCAGCCTTATGCCATGTGTTATGGAGGGCATCAATTTGGCCATTGGGCGGGACAGCTGGGTGATGGAAGAGCGATTAATTTAGGTGAAGTGCTTAATAAGAAAGGTGAACGCTGGGCGATGCAGTTAAAAGGAGCAGGACTCACTCCCTATTCTCGTACAGCCGATGGCCTGGCTGTATTACGTTCATCAGTACGCGAGTTTTTATGCAGTGAGGCGATGTTTCATTTAGGTGTGCCGACTACGCGAGCCTTAAGCCTGATGACGACAGGTGAACAGGTTGCACGGGATATGTTTTATGATGGTAACCCGCAGTGGGAAAAAGGGGCTGTTGTCTGTCGTGTTGCGCCTTCGTTTATTCGCTTTGGTAGTTTTGAAATTCATGCGGCGCGCAATAATGTTACATTATTACGCGAACTGGTGGATTATACGCTACGCACCGATTTTCCACACTTAGGTGAACCAAGTGTGGAGACCTATCTAGCCTGGTTTAATGAAGTCTGTATTAAAACTGCTGAAATGGTTGTGCACTGGCAACGTGTAGGCTTTGTGCATGGGGTGATGAATACCGATAATATGTCTATTTTAGGTCTCACTATAGATTATGGGCCTTATGGCTGGCTGGATAATTATGATCCAGACTGGACACCCAATACCACCGATAGGGAGCAGCGGCGTTACCGTTTCGGCAATCAGCCGCAAATTGCTGGCTGGAATTTAAACCAGTTGGCTAATGCTATTTACCCTTTAATTGAACAAGTCGAACCTTTACAGCAAGCTTTGCAGCTTTATAGCAAAACGTTTATTGATGGGTATCAGGCAATGATGACTGAAAAATTAGGCTTACAGGTCTTTGAACCCGATACGGATAAAGCATTACAAGATGACTTACTGGCAGTACTGGTTTTAGCTGAAACTGATATGACGATTTTTTATCGCAAGCTAGCCAATATTTCAACCGGGATTGAATTAAGCGATAAGCAATTAATGGCTGAGTTAAGCGAGGCATATTATCAGCCAGAGAAATTAACTGAAGTAATTAAAACACAGACAGTGTTATGGCTACGGCGTTATATCAATCGAGTACAGCAAGATAAAACCGAAGATACGCAGAGAAAACAGGCGATGAATTTAGTTAATCCCAAATATGTACTCAGGAATTACTTAGCCCAGTTAGCAATCGATAAAGCAGAGCAGGGCGATAATAGCCTGGTCAATGAATTACTAGAAGTATTACGCCATCCTTATGCTGAACAACCCGAACACCAGACCTGGGCAGAAAAACGCCCGGACTGGGCGCGAACTAAAGCAGGCTGCTCTATGCTGTCTTGTAGCTCTTGACTATTAATTTTCCTCAAAAAAAGGTGGTCGTGTGAAGTATAATTAGACTATTGAGGAGGAAACTATGCAAGTCACTATCAATATACCTGATAACTTACCCCAAGCAGCCATTCATCAGCAGGTAACAGAGTTTGAAGAAAAACTAAGAGAGCAAGCTAAATGCGTAACCCCTGAAGCAGGCAATAAACAACAAAAATATCTTGCTATAATGAATATTGCTAGAAAATGTTCTAGCCTGCCAACGCTTGACCACCGTTCAGTTGATGATATTCTAGGGTATCAGCAAAGTGAGATGGGCTTATGGGGTGAGGAGTAGTGGTTATTGACTCATCTGTAGTGCAGGGTTTATGTTTGTGCGCCAGACTTAGAAAAGATGTACTGGCTACGCAACTAATTCAGACTATTTCACCTGCCGATAAATAACATGAAAGAAAAGACGATGCAAGTTGCTCAAGGGCAATTCCATTTGCAACGCTTCCCGCTAGAAAAAGGCGAAACATTACGTGCCTGGGATGCCGCTGATGAGTATTTGCTTAATGATATCGCAGCTAAACTAGAACTTGCTGATAACCCTCGCGTACTGATCATTAATGATAGCTTTGGTGCATTAGCGGTGGCTTTACATGCGCTTAAACCCTCTAGTGTTTCAGATTCATTTATCGCGCAGAAATCAACCTCTGAAAACCTGATCTTAAACCAGTTAGCGGAAGACTCGGTGCAGTTATTCACTAGCATGCAACTACCCGCTGGCCAGTTTGATTTTATCCTGATTAAAGTCCCAAAAACCTTAGCCTTTTTAGAAGATAGTCTGATTCGCCTGCAAGGTACTTTTAAAGCAGACACGCAACTAATTGTCGCTGCTATGGTGAAAAATCTACCACCCTCGGTTTGGCAGACAGTTGAGCGTCTGGTGGGGGCAACCGTGCCATCAAAAGCTATTAAAAAAGCGCGCTTAATCTATGCACAACCCGATAGCGAGCGTAAAGTGCTGATCAATCCCTATCCCGTTGCTTATCAACTGGAAAATACCCCATATCAGATCTATAATCATGCCAATGTCTTTTCGCATAAGAGCCTGGATATAGGGACGCGGTTTTTTCTACAGCACTTGCCGCAAGACAATAAGTATCAACAGGTCGTAGATTTAGGTTGTGGCAATGGCCTTGTCGGACTTATGTTTGCTGATAAAAACCCGGCAGCGCACATGCATTTTATCGATGAGTCATTTATGGCGGTCGCCTCTGCGCAACAAAATTTTACTCGTGCTTTCCATCAACGCAGTGCAACCTTTACTGTGAGTGATGCATTATCTGATGTTATTGCTGATTCTATTGACCTGGTTTTATGTAACCCTCCTTTTCATCAGCAAACAAGCATAGGTAACCATATTGCACTGCGCATGTTTCAACAATCAAAAAGCGTCTTACGAACAGGTGGTGAGCTCTGGGTGATTGGGAATCGTCATCTGGGTTATAAGGCAAGCCTGAAAAAATATTTTTCCAAAGTAGAGCAAGTTGCTACTAATGCAAAATTTATTATTGTTAAGGCTTGTAATTAAGGACGTGCAGAGTGCAGTGTGTTAAATCTCCAGTTAAAATAGAAGAAAGCATCAAGAAATCACGCTTTATAGGTCTGATTTATCCTTGTGCCTATGAGGCAGACGTAGTGACCCGTTTGAATGCTTTGCGCACTGAACACGCATCAGCGAACCATATCGCATTTGCCTATCGTATTAAAACGGAAAAAGGGACGATATGCCGTTTTTATGATGCAGGAGAGCCCTCTGGAACGGCTGGAAAACCCATTTTTAAGTATGTTGAAGGATACGATCTGATTAATATCCTGTGTGTCGTGGTGCGCTATTTTGGCGGGATTAAATTAGGCGCAGGGGGTCTAACTCGCGCCTATGGCAATAGCGCAAAACAGGCCATAGAAGCAGCAGATATTATTGAGTTTATAGAGTTTGCGACTGCCTCTATCGTACT
>JAUXBW010000124.1 GCA_030619185.1 Methyloprofundus sp. | reverse complement strand
TTCGATTATAGCATGGTGATATTTTAATCTTAATATATTTTTTAGTCAGTGAGCTAAAAGAACATTAGTTATCTTGCATATTCCATTCTTGCTGTGACAATGTTAAAGTATAAAACTCATAAATAATAATGATAAAAGAAGGGGAAACTATGAAACTCAATATATTTTGTTTATTTGCTTTACTATTTGCTTTTTCTAACCTGTCGTTTGCTGCAAGTGAAGGTAAAGAAGGTGACTGGGATATGCAAAATGTGACAGGAGACTTAAAGCCAACAGCAGGCTGTAAAGATAAGGATAAAGCTGAGAAGCAGACCATCCCGGGTAGTTACCGTTTTAAAAAATATACGACTAAACTTTGTAATAGCATAGGTTATGGCTGGGGAAAGAGTAGAGTTGTGAGTAATGGTGAGCTAACTTGTGAGGCTTGTGCTGGCGATTATGAAGGTAAAGAAAAGTACCGTTGCTTTATGAAGGATGTCACGGTGGAGTGCAAGATTGTTAAGCGCGGCTTCTAGTAAAACATCTATAACGTAACCCAACGCTTTATTTAAATTGTTGGGTTACGTTTTTTCGCTACGCTCAAAAATCTAACCCAACCTACCCATCAAATTCACACGGTGTTGCTTTGGCTAACTCCCCGCTGAATGGCTATCATCATATTGCATTGCTTGTTGTGCTTACGGGCTTTAACATTGAAGTACGGCCCACCATAATATCAACAGCTTTGAATAATCTTTTCAATACCGAATCCTGACGATAGGGTATGCCGTGTTTTTTACACACTTCTACAACTTTTGGCTGTACGTATTGATATTGACTCAATGGGATATCAGGCCATAAATGGTGTTCTACCTGATAATTTAGCCAGCCGTAAAAAAAGTCGTTAAAATTAGATCCTGTGGGGTAGTTAACTGAACCGAGAATCTGACGCAGAAAAAATTCCCCCCGTCCTTTCCCTTTTTCCTCAAACATCATCACATCATCACCCGCATGGTTTGGAACGATAACCAGGAAGCTATGCATATTGGTAAAAATTTCTGCCATGATGGATGTCAGTAATACACTAGTCGCAGCAAAACTACCTAGTGGTAAAAATAACAGCGGCAACAAAACAAAGCGGAAGCCTATATAAGGCAAAATACTTTCCAGCCATAAGGCTCGCCCCTGTTTCGTATAAAAGCTCCATGCGCCTTTACGTGTAAATTCCGGTGCTGCTTCACCTCGCTGGCGTGCCTGGCTTATGCGTAGCTCTTTATGTGTTCTGGGTGTGTAATAGAGTATTTTCCAGCCCGCAGTAAAAACTCCAACGATACCAAAGCGTAACCACATAGGGGCTTTAGACTGTCTTAACCATTCCATATTGTGTTGTAAATGGTCAGGATCCTGTTTTTCCCCTAGATTGTAGTGGTGTAATATATCGTGTTCCTGATGCCAGCCTGATGGGGTAATCCAGTCGGGCCAGTCTAAAAAACGTCGCCAGCCCTGAGCAAACTTTTTACTGGTATAGCCTTCAGGGATATTGCTGATCTTATCATAGCCTTTATGTACTATGGGGTGGGTCATTTGTGTCCAGCGCGTAAAGCTACCCTGGCTAATTAATAATGCGGATATGGGGTTGGGGAATATCCATGCTGTGCCATAGCCTAATACTGAACATAGCTGTCCCCAACGCTCCATTTTTTTTAGGTGCTTGAAGTCCTGCTCTCCAATGCGTGACAAAGTTTCTTTATGAATGGCATCAAGGTCTTTAGCGAGTGCTTCTCTATCGACATTTTGATAACTGTTAATACTCATGATGTTTCCTGTATGAATTCCCACGGAGACCGTGGGAACTAGTGTTTTACTGAGCGGTAGCGCGATAATATTCGATAGCAGCGGCAACACCACTCCCCGGAGTAATATCAAAGCCATTATCCAGTAATGCCATTTCTACACCGGCGATTGCTCCCAGCATAGAGACATCATTCATATCGCCAATATGGCCGATACGGAATACTTTGCCCATCAGTTCTGTTAAACCAGCACCTAAAGAAATATCGTATTTATTGAAAGCAGTGGCAATCACATCACGCGCATCTTTATCTTCAGGGACAACGATGGCTGAAACGGTATCTGATTCAAGGCCAGGCTGAGCACAAAGTTTTAAACCCCAGGCGGCGATAGCTTTACGCGTTCCTTCTGCTAAACGGTGATGGCGTGCATAAACATTTTCCATGCCTTCTTCTAATAATAAGTCTAATGCAGCACGCAAGCCGTGTAACATCGGTGTAGAAGGGGTGTAAGGGGTGTAACCCAGCGCATTTTGAGCCATTTGATCTTTGAGATCAAGAAAGCACCGGGGGAAAGTGGCTGTTTCGGTCAGAGCCAGTGCTTTTTGGCTAAAAGCTACGATAGCTAAGCCCGCAGGTAGCATAAAACCTTTTTGCGAGCCACTGATAGCGCCATCTATGCCCCACTCATCCATACGGAAGTCAAGGCTGGCAATAGAACTTACGCCGTCAACAAATAAAAGAGCAGGGTGCTTCGATGCATCCATCGCTTTACGTACGCCACCGATATCACTGGTTACGCCGGTTGCAGTTTCATTGTGTGTTGCCAGTACCGCTTTAATTTCATGGGCAGTATCTTCTTTTAAGCGGGCTTCCAGGTGATCTAAAGGAATACCTTTGCCCCATTCCACTTCATGCATTTCAACATCTAAGCCTAGACGCTGCGCCATATTCATCCACAAATGACTGAACTGGCCAAAACGATAGATAAGGACTTTATCACCCGGATTTAAGGTATTTGTAATGGCAATTTCCCAACCTGCAGTACCCGTTGCAGGAAAAACAAAGGCCTGGCCTGTTTCTGTTCTAAAGACTTTTTTTAAGTCCTCTAAAATAGGCTTTAGTAATAATGGAAACGTGGGTGCACGATGATCTTCCATAGGAAGGTGCATGGCGCTGAGTACTTCATGTGGAGAATTAGTGGGACCCGGGATATATAGATGGTTACGACCAGCCATTGAATTGCCTCTTAAAAGGTTAAAATTATTGGAAAAATTTGTCAATCATGACATAGATGATGATGTACATCAAGCAGGGTATTTTGGTGATATATGAATTTAGGCTACATTAGTAAACTAGTGCTGCACCACTAAAGACAAACAAAAATCCTACCCAATATTGGACAATTATTTATTTCCAGCTCCCTTAGCATGTTATTATTGGTTTTTTAAAATATTAATGGATAGCGAAATGAAAAAAATATTGATGGGTTTATTGCCTGCTGTTTTAGCTTTAGCTGTATTTGATGTAAGCGCGGGGTATGTTCCTTATAAAGGCCCGTCTCAAAAAGATTCAGTCAAAGAATTTGATCAGAATAAAGATGGATATATTACCGCTGATGAAGTCGAAGTAGAGCTACGTGAAGATGCGATCAATAAAGCGATTAAAATGCAGCAACAAGGCAAGTCACAAAAAGCTATCGATCGAGTGATTATGGGGATGGAAGATAGTATTGAACAAGATGCTGAAAGAGTCATTGATAGACTGGATACAGATGGTGACGAGCTAGTTGAGCCTGAAGAGATGAAATAAGCATATGTTTGTTCTCAGGAATGTGCACGACACACATGAGCACAATGGGGCGCAGATCTTTAGTCCGCCTTTTAAAATGCAGGCTAAAGACCTGCGCTCCCTATTAATGATGTAAAAGTGTGTCGTGCACGTTCCTGTAAATTAATCAAATCTCCGTTTCACTTAAATAACACCCCGGATCTTCAGCCCAGGGGTCTGCATATATCTGTTGTGCTCTAACCCGGGTATTGCCATTGCATATCTTTTGATAAGAACACCTTGCGCAACGACCCTTTAGCGGGCGTGGCGATTGCTTCAATCCTGCCATCAGCGGGTCTGAAATATCTTGCCAGATTTCGGAAAAAGGTCGATGCTGAACATTACCTAAATCATAATGCCACCAGAAAGTATCAGGATGCACATTGCCTAGATTATCAATATTAGCGACATTAACCCCGGAGGCATTACCTCCCCATTGTTCCAGTTTGGTCTGGATATGCGCGGCCTGTTCAGGGTAGTTCTGTTTAACCCAATGTAAAAAGTAAACTGCATCGGCATCATTATTTCCGGTAACAACTTCTCGCTGTATTCCTTGCTGTTCCCATTGTAAACACTGCTCAAACAACAAATCCATCGCCTCGCGGGTCATACTGAAAAAAGCATCACTTTGACGGTTTTTATTCCCCCTGCCACCGTAATTAAGATGGGATAAGTAAAATTTATCAATATCTTTATCGTCCATTAACTGTAGCATAGCCGGAAAATCATGCGCATTGTCTTGCGTGAGGGTAAAACGAATACCTGCTTTTATACCTTGTTCACGGCATAACTGGATACCGTGTACAGAGGCATCAAACGAGCCCTGTTGCTGACGAAATTGATCATGAGTTGCACCGATGCCATCCAGACTAACACCGACATACGGGTAATTAATTGCCGCTATTTGCTGAATATTTTCTACTGTAATCAGTGTGCCATTAGTAGACAGTGCCACATAAAAGCCCATGTCTTTAGCTCGCTGCGAAATAGCGAAAATATCCGGATGTAACAGCGGTTCGCCGCCGGAAAGAATCAGTACCGGGACTTTGAATGCTTTTAAGTCATCCATCACCGAATAAATAGCTTCAGTACTTAATTCCCCCGGGAAATTAATATCTGCTGAAGTGGTATAACAGTGCTTACAGGTAAGGTTACAGCGTCGAATTAGATTCCAGATAACTACGGGTGCAACTGGTTTTCTTACTGGCTTGAGCGGGGTAGGGTGTAGTAGCTCGCGCATAAATTGGCTAAGTCGAAACATTACTTCCTCTTAATCCTTAAACCGGTTTTTTTTAGAATACGGGTGCTGTAAAGTACCTCGTGGGCATGACAATGTTCGCCAAGTAGTCTAGCGATTTGCTGGACTTGTTGTGTAGCTGAATCAGCTGTTTTAGCATGGATCATGGCAAATAGATTGTAGCGCCAGTCGGGCAAGTGTCTAGGACGGTGGTAACAGTGGCTAACAAAGTCCAGTGCACCTATGAGTTTACCCAGCTGATCAATAGTGTCATCGTCTATATCCCATACACTCATACCATTATGCTGATAGCCTAATTTGTAATGGTTGGGTACTGCGCCGATGCGACGGATAATACCGGATTCTTGCATACGTGATAAACGCAGCATCAAGTCATCTGCACTGATACCAATTTGCAAGGCAAGTGTCTGGTAGGGCTCTGGAGTCAGGGGCAGTCCGGCCTGGCTACTGGCAATAATTGCTCGATCTATGTTATCCATTATGCTTGCAGCTTTAAGCCGACAAAATATTCTTTAATTTTGGGCATATTATAAACCGTCAAGCCAGTCTGAGCTTCGATTTTGCTTATCAGTGGCATGATTTGTTCGGGTGTTTCGGTGGCTAAGACAAACCACATATTGAGTGTATGGTCGCGTGCGTAGTTATGAGCGACTTCAGGGAAAGCATTAACGATCTGTGCAATATGCTCGAATTCGGTCTCGGGGACTTTGAGAGCAGCTAAAGTTAAAGCACCGCCCATCTGTTCTGCATGATACATCGGGCCAAACCGGGATAAGATACCCGAGTCTAATAAGGCCTTGATACGAGCGAGAAGTTCTTGCTCTTCAATACCCAGACCTTCTGCGACCTGTTTGTATGGCGCAGTACAGATAGGGAAGCCTTGTTGCAGGGTATTGATAATGCTGCGGTCGATAGGATCCATAGTGTTAAATGATGTTAACTAGCCGGGGAATAAATGGCTCCTCGTTGCTTAAAGCACTGCTGGCTAAATAATATATCATAAGGATAGTCCTTTAAAGCACAGCGATCAATAAGCTCTGCTAATTGCTGTAAAACAACGGTTCTGGATTTGCCGTGTATCATGCAAAATAAATTATACGGCCAGTGTTCACCCTTTCTGGGGCGTAAATAGCATAGATTGATAAAAGCCTGTTCACTGATTTGCTGGCCTTTTTGCTGAACCAGTGTATCCGGCATATCAAACACAACCATGGCATTCGATACATAGCCTAGACGGCGATGTTTAACAATGACCCCTAGGCGTTTAATAACTCCTTGCTGCTTTAGCCTGGTCAGGCGCTGAATAAGTTCCACTTCATCTAAACCCAGTTGCCCGGCAATAAGCGCGTAGGGGCGAGAAACAATAGGCAATCCCTCCTGAATAGCAACAATGATTTGTAGGTCAACAGGGTCAAGCATTTGCAGTCTTGTTTGTTTCTAGCCTATCATCTAAATCAAGCTGAAATCCGAGATTAATATAATAATCTTGCAGCAATGGTAATTGCATAGTTTGAAAGCCTGTTTGCAGCTCTATATTGGCAAGGACAGATTGCAAGTGCTGCTGGTCAGTTGCAATCAAAACAAACCAGAGGTTAAAGCGATGCTCGCGCGCGTAATTATGATTGACTTCAGGAAAGCGACTGATAATATCGGCGACAGTGCTTAATTCCCCAGTAGGAATATCCATGGCAACCAGCGTGCTGTGTCCAATATGGTTAGGCTGAATAACAGGACCAATACGGCTGATAAAATCATCTGCGGCTAATTGTGTAAATGTGTTGAGCACCTCATCTTCAGTTACCCCCAGTTGCTTAGCAATATCCAGATAGGGAGTAGGGGACAGGGGGAAATCTTGCTGGAAATTATTGAGTAATTGTTTAGCTAACGAGCTTATCATAATATAGCAACTTCAGTTTAGAGATAGAACTCAGCAGCAGTACGATATTTTAAGGACCTTATAGAACT
>JAUXBW010000121.1 GCA_030619185.1 Methyloprofundus sp. | reverse complement strand
TTTTTTATATCTTAAATTTAAGGGCTGCTGTACTAGTACAGCACCGTGTTGGTTTGATGGATATGATGCTTCGTAAGATACTGATTTGAAAAATAAATTACAATTATCTATTAATCCGTTCAAAATATGTGTTGCACTAGGTTATTTAATGCGAGTTGTCTAGCCACAGGATAAAGTATAGAGCCTACGTAATACGGAAAAATAGAGGCTCTAAGCCGTCAAGTACCCTACAGCCGACAGAGCCAAATATACCCTCGGATAGGTACAAACCCGTCCCCTACCCAGCCGTGAATATTCAGGAAATGTTTTATAAATAACTATAATTGTGGTACTTTTACTAAAGCCACTCATAAAATATGCTAATTCATGTTTATTTAACCCAAAGGGAAAGATCATAATGCTCACAAAAAGAAGTATCACTGCTCCAATCCTCGCAACATTTATTACTTTTAGTCCCGCAATTGCAATGGCTGCTGAAGACTCATTTACCAGCTCCTTACCGCCTATCTGGCCCTTTTTGGCATTTGTACTTTTCGTCATTGTTTTCAGAAAACAACTGAATTGTGTTCCCCCCTTTGAACCACAAGATGAAATAAGCCCTCCTGTTATTGAAGAAAAAAACATACCTGAATCTGAGCAACCCGCTCCGACGGAAATAATTGCTACAGATACTTCGACAGTAGCAGAGCCAGAAGTAGAAGTAAAAGAGGTAGAAGTAAAAACGGAAGTAAACGACAATATAATTGATTTAAAAGATGGTGGCCAGCAATGCCAAGCTAGCACGGCAAAGGGAACGCGATGTAAGCGTAAAACCACACTGGAAGACACCTCTATTTCTTTGGATGGTAAAACCTACCTTTTGACTGTCTGCAGGCAGCATAACACCGACCACCTTAAGCCCTGTGCAGAACTGCTCTAAGGCAACTCTATAAGAGGATTAACATAGGATGTGCTTACGATGTTAGGCAACTCGCAATAAATAACCTACCCATTTTGCGCAGGATTTTTGTTTGTCTTCAAGGCGTAGAGATAGGCGCATAGCTAGCTACGCAACTATTTTCACAACGCAGAAGACGGACAAAAAGACCAGCAAGGTGGGTGGGTTATTTATTGCGAGTTGCCTTAGCAAGCGTATCAGTATCAGTCACCGCAAGACGCGCTTCGTTCCTCAGCACCTCTCCCCTTAACTGAGTAGCAGAACATGAAAGGTCAAGGGAATATAAGAAAAACCTTTGCCCTCCCCTATCTTTCATTTGCCGAGGTTCTTTCCTGCATATATCCAGAAAACCAGTGGACAAAGGAAGAATATATCTGTCATACGCCCAATCTTATAAAATACATTATTCAGCTAATAAGTCATGCGCGTCTATCCCTGAACTACCCGCATCGCGATTAATCTGAACATTGGTTGGGTAGGCAAAACAAAGATTATTATTATCCAGAATCTCGGCAATTTTAAACATCACATCCTGTTTAACTTCTAGCCATTTAGCCCAGTTTACTGTTTTTGAAAAACAGTAAATCAATATATCGATTGAATAGTCACTGTAACGGTCTAAAAAAACCAGCTGGGTGGATTTAACGCCATGAAAATCCTCTTGAGATATAAATTTGTTCCTCGCCTGTGTTGATACGTGCTTTACTTTGGGGCTTGCTATGTCAGGGTGTTCGGCAAGCATTTGTTTAATATCCTCTAGTGCCTGACGGATATCATCCATATTACTTTCATAGGTCACAGCAATATGCATTTTTATACGCCGTCCCACTGCACGACGATTCCAGTTTAGTACGCTTGCCGTTGACACCAATGAGTTCGGCATAGTGATCAAGGCATTATCAAAAGTTCTCACGGTAGTACTGCGTAACCCTATTTCAACCACGGTACCCTCAACAGAACCAACTTTTATCCAGTCACCCATTTTATAAATCCGGTCGATCATAACATTCAGGCCACCAAAAAAGTTAGACAAGCTATCTTTAGCCGCCATAGCAAATGCTAATCCCCCAATCCCCAGAGTGGACAGAATCGCGGTGATGTTAATACCAAAATGACTCATTAATAAGGTTAAAACAATTAGAAAAACCAGGCCTTTCAATCCCTTGACCAGTAATATTACCAACTCTTTACTATAGGGCCTGTTATGTCTTGCGGCTTGCTCGGAATGAACGACTGCAACACTGTCGATTACACTAAATAACAAATAAATATATAAGCCGCTGTAGATAAAATAAATAAAATAATCAAGTGTCAGTTTAATCTCGGTTTTATATAGCAGGGCATTCATTGCCAGATCAATCCCAAAAAATAGCATTAACCATAAGATCGGCTTGTGCATACTAATAAACACAAGCTCCATATTTTCAACTTTACCATCATTCAGGATATATCGCTCAACCAGGCGGTTACTTGCTTTTGAAACAAGGGGAAAAGCAATTACATTGAGTAGCATAATAAACAGGGAAACAATCATCCCTCCCATGTCTATACGTAAAGGCGCTATCTTGTAGTTAATATTTCTAAACACCTCCATGCTATTAAAATATGAAATGAAGTTTATTAAAGACAGCTTTTGCAAAAAGCTGGTGGTCACAATATCATCAGTATTGACTAACACATATTCAAGAAAATCTTGATAAACGGTATAAATCCTCAATAAAGCAGCATGATTTTTTGCCAGATCCTGATAAACGATACTTTCACCTGCAAGTGGAATTGGTGTCGACTTGATTTTTTGTTTAAGTGACTTAATTCTCTGCCTGGTTGCAGCTATAATCTCTTCTTTTTTCTGGTAGTTACGACTTGCTTCTACGAGATAGACGACATATTCCCCTATATCACGCTTGGTCGAAATAAAGTCGATCTTATACTGATCACGTTGCACGGCAACCACGTTTCCGCGAGAACGATTAATGCTCATCTTGGAGAGCAATAACTTCACTTCCTCCTGGTCCATTTGCTTTACGTTATAATCAATAAAAGAACCACGAATAACCAATAATAGACTTTGGAAAACGCTATTTTTTTTCATGATTAACGCCTGCAGCTTTGCATCATCATCGTTTGCCGCAATTTCCCGATTAATTTCGGATACATTCTTAAATATGGCAGCGATTGCTACATACTTTTCTTCATTACTTGCTTTTAGCTCCAAGGACAGTAATAACAAAAACAGCAATAAAATAACTTTAAAAATTTTGGTAAACATTTATCACTCTATTTCTAATATTCACTTTGCTCTGCACCGTTTTCTAACAACTCTCTTAAATAACGAAACAGTATGCGTGAAGATTTAGGTGCTTTCTCTGCCGCAATTTCTTTTTTGGCATTGCGTATCAACTGGCGCATATGCTGTGCATCTGCTCCCGGATTTTGCATCAGAAACTCAGTAAGCGCCTGCTTATCATCCGCTAACAAACGTTCACGCCAGCGTTCCAGTTGATGTAATTCACGCGTTGCATGCGCACTTTTAGCTTTTATTTTGTCTAACTGTTGTTGAATCGATTCAACGTCTATCTTACGCATTGCCCCGGTAATAAATTTGAGTTGCCGCTTCCTGGCTCCCTTGGCAGGCATTTTTGTTGCTTCAATAATGGCTATCAGGATATTCTCCGGTAAACCCAGGCGTTCTATCTGAGCCGGTGCTAACTGGGTTATTTCTTCACATAAATCACTGATAACAGCGATATCACGTTTAATTTGAGATTTATTCGGTCTAATTGCCCAGCTTTCTTCTTCCTGCTCTGGCTCTATAAAGTCACTCATATCAAACCATCATAATCAAAAAAATAACAAATAAAACCACCCCGCCTATCGGCACTAATGCTCCTAACCAGTCTTTAGGTGCTTCTTTACTACGCTGTAGCGTGGCTTTGATACCGGGTCCCATCCAGAAAATAAGTCCCAGTGCCATTACGCCTAATAACACACTTTCCCACATTGCCATTTGCATCTTGTCCTCTTTATTGCTTCAGTAAGAGTGTAAATTTTAGCTTTAGCCTAGAAATAGCTAAAGCGTATCACTCCTGTGTTCATTAAAATTGTGCAGGGGGAAACGGGAGTAATACATTAAGTGCAGACTAAGCCTTGCTCCCCCCGATCTATAAACTAGTGCTGCACTAAGGGAGATGGAAGTAAATAATCATCCAATCTCACTTGCCTTTTTACCCCTGTTTAAATCTTCTCAATCGTTACGTAGAACAACTATGCTCCTCTTGAGAAGATTCAAACAGAAATAACAATTCTGCGCGATATTTGGATGATTATTTATTTCCAGCTCCCTAATCAAATATATCCATTTGCTGATAGTAGTTTGTTTGTTTTTCCAGCGACGATAAGGTCACTCCTAATAAACGTATTTTACTCTGCCCTATTCCCTCTCTTTGTAATAACTGCCGAAATATGGGGGTTTTTGATAGCTGATTTTTTATGGGCTTGTTAAAAGTTAAACTGCGGGTAATCTGCTGGAAGTCATGATACTTTACTTTAATCGTCAAGGTTCGGGCATAGAGCTTTTTCGTCTGTACTTTTAGCAGGGCTTTATCCAGTAATTCAGCGAGCTGCTGGTAAATTTCATTGCTGTGCTGCAGATCATGAGTATAGGTTGTTTCCGTGCCTATGGATTTAGTTTCACGATCAGTTTTTACCGGACGTTCATCGACCCCGTTTGCAACCTTAAAAAAGAATAAAGCTGATTTACCAAAATGTTGCTGTAAAACGGGCAAAGAAAACTGCTTAAGATCAGCACCATTTTTGATCCCCAGATCATGCATTTTCCGCTCCGTTGCTTTACCCACACCATGGAACTTTCCTATAGGTAATTGCTCAACA
The DNA here is from genome assembly GCA_030619185.1 of Methyloprofundus sp. Classification (GTDB taxonomy): domain Bacteria; phylum Pseudomonadota; class Gammaproteobacteria; order Methylococcales; family Methylomonadaceae; genus Methyloprofundus. The sequence continues at coordinate 2,178 of JAUXBW010000121.1, read as the reverse complement.
AAGTCCAGTCCTTGTTCTGGTGTTATAAGATATAGCCCATCTGGCTTATCCATATCAGAGGCAATTTTTGCAAAAAATTTATTATAAGAAATACCAGCCGAGGCCACCAGGCCCGTCTCGGATAAAATTTGTTGCTTAATAGCTTGTGCAATTCGGGTGGCAGAGCCATGACAGAGTTCACTTTGGCTAACATCCAGATAAGCTTCATCCAGTGATACGGGTTCAACCAGTGTCGTGTATTGATAAAAGATTTGCCGGATAAGGGATGAAACGTCTTTGTAGATGGCAATCCGGGGTTTTACAAAAATCGCTTGCGGGCATAAGCGAAAGGCTGTTGCTGATGGCATTGCAGAATGAATACCGTATTTTCTCGCTTCGTAACTACAAGTAGCCACAACGCCTCGGCTATCGGGAGAGCCGCCAACAATAATAGGTCTATTTTGGTACTTTGGGTTATCTCGCTGTTCAACCGCTGCAAAAAATGCATCCATATCTATGTGAATGATTTTACGTAACGGTGCAGGCATGGTTTTATTTAGGCTGCGGGTACTCAAGGCGGTTCCTATCTAAAAAACACCAAGCTAGGATGCGCACAACACCCTTGAACAACTCAATGGGATAGGGATCTTTAGCCCGCCATAAAATGCAGGCTAAAAAAACCTGCCCCTCCCCAAGGAGTGCTTCAAATGTGTCGCACACATTCCTGCAGCCTATTTTTTAGCGACCAAATCCCTATCATGAATCGTTTCCTCTGTTAAATCCCAGTCGGAAAAAGGAAAGGGCACCGTGTCCGTATTAAAGGTCATAAACAACATAATATGATACAAATACGCAGCTAATTTCTGGCCAAAGCCCAGAATATGCTGATTGGTATTACCGGTTAATAATGCGGATGCAATTTGTAATAAGACCACCACCCATATCAGGGTTCGCACCACGCCAGCTATCACTGCAAAAATCAAAATAAAACCGATACGCTTCCAGGTACTCACCTGCTTAAGATTATCTTGTATTTCTTCTTCCATATTAATTAACCTCTGTTCATTACATCACGTAAATCAAGTGCTGCGGCACTTGCACGCGACACATAACTCGCCATAGCCAATGAATAGTTAGCAAAAATACCATAGCCATCGCCATTCAAAATAACCGGGCTGGTAATTGGTGCCAATGCATTTTCCATTTCATGAATCATAATTTCTACGGTATCCATCGCACGTTTATCTTCTAAAATCAGCCTGAAATCATGTCTAATAGCTTTTAATATATGTAGCAATGCCCAACAGGATCCTCTTGCTTGCCAGAATTCATCATCCAGCTGCATCCAGGTCGTCTGTGAAATCGCCGCTGATTTTTCTTGTTGAATATCATAGGCTTCATAGCGGTCAGTACTAGCGGATAATCGTGTTGAAATACCACCCAGACGCTTGATAATAATCTCTACATATTGCCATAAATTATCTGCCCGGGAATAAAAGTGCCCCGGGTTTTTATCTGTCGGATCTGCCAGTCGCCTCATATAAGAATGTAGCGCATCAATCCCCTTTTCATATTCCGCTTCTGTAGAGGGTAAAGCCCATGAATTACGCTCATAATAAAAATAGGGTTCGGCTCTTGCCAAATCAGGATCTTCAGCTGACTGAGATTGCGCACGCGCCAGATGATTTCTTAATGCCGAAGCACCATCACGCAACATAATCAGTGCACCATATTCCCAGCTAGGAATATTATCCAATAACACGCCCGGCACACCGACATCATTAGTCAGATAGCCTCCCGGCTTATAGAGTAATATTTCTGCAATATGTACTAAGGTATTTCCAAATACATACCCATCAGGGTACACATAGCCATCAGGAGAATTAGCCTCAATTCCATTCTTTTCCTGAGTCATCTTGGCTTCTGCTATCACATCGAAAGGTTTAGGCTCGATACTCCAGTAGCCGCCTAATACCACAATAGCTATGATAGCAATCGCACTAAGAACACCGAGAAACCATGCAAATCCCTTCGATTCTGCTTCATGCGAAAAATCGCTGGCTGCCATTTTATAATCCTATTCAATTTAGTAGATATGCCTGCAACTTAGGGAGATGGAAACTGCCTATTTTACTTATGCAAACAAATAAGCACTATAGTAACATCATTTATATACGATAGGCATGTAAGAAAATGTTT
>JAUXBW010000046.1 GCA_030619185.1 Methyloprofundus sp. | reverse complement strand
GCCGAAGCATCAGTGCTGCGTAATTATATAGACTGGATGCTGAATGTGCCCTGGAAAAAGAAGACCAAGGTGCGTCACGACTTAAAGCTGGCAGAAGAAATACTGGATGTGGATCATTATGGCCTGGAAAAGGTCAAAGAGCGCATACTGGAATATTTGGCGGTACAACAGCGGGTGAAGTCACTTAATGGCCCTATTCTTTGTCTAGTTGGGCCTCCTGGGGTGGGGAAAACATCTTTAGGTGAGTCCATTGCCCGTGCGACTAATAGAAAATATGTCAGAATGGCGCTAGGTGGGGTACGTGATGAGGCAGAAATACGCGGTCATCGGCGTACCTATATTGGTTCCATGCCGGGTAAAATTTTGCAAAATATGGCCAAGATTAAAGTACGTAATCCTTTATTTCTTCTGGATGAGATCGATAAAATGTCGGGTGATTTTCGCGGAGATCCGGCTTCGGCGCTATTGGAAGTATTGGACCCCGAACAAAACAAAGCCTTTGCCGATCATTATTTAGAAGTGGATTTTGATTTATCAGATGTTATGTTTGTCGCCACAGCCAATACGATGAATATTCCAGGGCCACTTCTGGATCGGATGGAGGTGATTCGTCTTGCAGGTTATACCGAAGATGAAAAGATCAATATTGCCATGCGTTATCTCTTGCCTAAGCAGTTAAAGAATAATGGCTTAAAAGAATCGGAAGTAAACATCGATGAGGTAGTGATTAGAGATATCGTTCGCTATTACACCCGTGAGGCGGGAGTGCGTAGTCTGGAGCGCGAAATTTCTAAAATTTGTCGTAAAGTAGTCAAGCAGCTATTGTTAAAAGAGAAGCAAGGGCATGTGAATGTGGTGTCAGATGGTTTGGCTGATTATTTAGGTGTGCGTCATTTTAATTATGGCCTTGCAGAAGAGCTGGACCAGGTAGGGCAGGTAACAGGTCTGGCCTGGACGGAAGTGGGGGGAGAGTTACTGACTATCGAGGCGGTGGTGATGCCGGGTAAGGGCAAGCAATCAACCACTGGAAAGTTAGGTGATGTGATGAAAGAATCAATTGAAGCCGCAATTACGGTGGTGCGGGCACGAGCAGATTCTTTAGGTATAGCTGAAGAAGCTTTCCAGAAGCAGGATTTACATATCCATGTACCGGAAGGTGCAACCCCTAAAGATGGGCCTAGTGCCGGAATAGGTATGTGTACGGCCATTATTTCGGCATTAACAGGCATTCCAGTCAAAGCAGATGTGGCGATGACCGGGGAAATTACCCTGCGTGGTGAGGTGCTCCCTATTGGTGGCTTAAAAGAGAAGCTGCTTGCAGCGCATCGAGGGGGCATCAAGACGGTACTTATTCCGCAAGAGAATGAAAAAGATTTGACCGAAATCCCTGATAATGTAAAGAAAAACCTGACTATTAAGCCCGTACGCTGGATCGATCAGGTTTTAGAGTTGGCCTTACAGTACCAGCCTGAAGCAATAAAAAAAGTGTCTGAAACGGTAGAGAAAAGTGTCAGAAAAGCAGATGAAAAACCTGTTAGGGCGCATTAATTTATAAGTTAGACTGAATTAATTTGTCAGTATAGTGCTGTATCGCTTGACATAACTAAGATAGAGTTGATATAAATACACTCGCTTTCATAATGTTTTATGGATTTTTGGCTGAGCTGCAGCAGTGTGTGCTGTGAATATTTCCTAAGGAGAATAATAAATGAATAAATCAGAACTTATCGATGCAATGGCAGATGCGTCAGAATTAACAAAAGCAGATGCAGGGCGTGCGCTTGATGCCTTTATGTCATCTGTTACCGGGGCACTACAATCGGGCGACTCTGTTGCTTTAGTTGGTTTTGGTACCTTTGCTGTAAAAGATAGAGCTGAACGTAAAGGCCGTAACCCACAAACTGGGGCGGAAATCACTATTAAAGCGGCAAAAATTCCTTCATTCAAAGCAGGTAAGGGGTTAAAAGATAGCGTGAATGGTTAAAGTAAAAATTCTATAAAAATAGCTTGCAAGATCTTTAAAAGCTATTATAATAGAATCTCTTTAGTCGGGTGCTTAGCTCAGCTGGGAGAGCATCGCCCTTACAAGGCGAGGGTCGGGGGTTCGAACCCCTCAGCACCCACCACAGACTTTGGAGCGGTAGTTCAGCTGGTTAGAATGCTGGCCTGTCACGCCGGAGGTCGCGGGTTCGAATCCCGTCCGCTCCGCCAAATTAAAAAACCTCGTCCTTTTGGTGCGGGGTTTTTTTTTGTTTAAAATATTAATAGTTTTAACAAGGGTTCAGGGGCTAAGGAATGGATGTTATTTTATGCGTGGTTTCGGTTCCTATTAAGGTATACTTCGCCAGTGAATATATGAAGTAGGGCGGTTGTTTATACAATCGTTCTGGTTTAATCAATTGAGTAAGGCTAATTTGATGCTGACAAAAATAAGAGAAAAAACACAAGGTACTTTTGCCTGGGTAATCCTGATATTGATTTGTGTGCCCTTTGCGTTATGGGGGTTACAGAACTATACGGAGGGTGGACAGGAGAGTGCCGTTATTATTGTAGGGGACAAAGAATTTGTTCAGCGCGATGTCAATCAGGCTTATGCACAATTTAAACAGCAGTATGCCGAGATGCAAGTACCTGAGCAACTGTTGAAAACGCAGGCTGTAGAAAAGTTGATTCGTGATGAACTGTTATTGCAGCATGTCACAGCAGAAAAGCTGACTGTTTCTGATGAGACGGTACGCCAATTTATTGCTTCATTGCAATATTTTCAGCGTGATGGCAAGTTTGATAAAAAACAATATGAAACGATGCTGGGTGCGCAGGGGATGTCACCCGCACAGTTTGTCAATCGTATACGTAAAGCCTTGTTGATGGAGCAGTATCAAAAGGCGATTACTGACACAAGTTTTGTGTCTGCTCAAGATATAGAGCGATTTTTCAAGATTCAAAATCAGACGCGGGACATCGAATATGTTACGCTCAAATTAAAACCTGTCACAACAGAGCCTAGTGGCGAAGAAATTAATGCCTATTATCAGCAACAGGCAGATTCGTATCAGACGACAGAGCAGGTTTCGGTGACCTATGTGGAATTATCATTAACTAAGTTAATGGATGATATTCAACCTACTGAAGAACAGATGCAGGCCTACTACGACGATAATCCGGGACTGTATTCAGATAAAGAACGGCGCAAGATTAGTCATATACTTTTTGCTAAAACGAAAGAGACTACTGAAGAGCAGGCACTTGCTAAAGCGCAGGCAGCAAAATTACGTCTACAGCGAGAGTCTTTTGCTGACTTGGCCGCAGAATTATCTGATGACACTGTGACCGCAAAAACAGGGGGAGACCTAGGCTTGTTTGAAGTGGGTGTTATGGAGCCGGATTTTGAAAAAGCCGCAGCTAGACTAACGTTAGATGAGGTATCTGAGCCAGTTAAGTCCACATTTGGTTATCACTTGATTACAGTCACAGAGTTAGTACCTGCAACAACACAAACTTTAGCCAAAGTAAAAGCGGAAGTAAGTGAGGCAGTGCAAAGGGTAGAGGCAGAAACAACTTTTTATGAGTTAGGTGAAATACTCACTGAAGTGAGTTTTGAAAACTCTGATAATTTGCAGGTCGTGGCGGATGAGTTAGGACTGGAAATACAACAGGCTGACTTTTTTAACCGTGATGCAGGTGCAGGTATTGCACAGCAACAGGCGGTTAGAAATATCGCTTTTTCCGAGGCTGTTCTACAAGGTAATAATAGTGAGCCAGTAGAGATTGGCGATGATCGTTTGCTGGTATTGCGCCTGCAAGAACATCAGCCAGCTGAAACCAGACCTTTAGCAGAGGTTCGGGACACTATTATTGCCGCGATTCAAGTTCAGCAGGCTAAGCTGCAAGCCGAGCAACAAGCAGACAGCCTTAAGCAGCAGTTACTTTCGGGCACAAGTTTTGTAACGGCAGCACAGGCGCTGGATTTAAAAGTTGAAAAAATAACTGGCTTAGAGCGGGATAGTAAAGATTTGTCCCGGCAGCTAAACCAGGCGGTATTTAAAGCGGCTAAACCGGTGCCTGGGCAGTCTACTGTCGTTGTCGTTGCAACGCCAGCAGGAGATCAAGCAGTCATTAACGTATTAGCAGTCACAGATGGTGTGGAAACAGCTGCTGATGCTGAAAAAGCTAAACTAGCTGTTGCCAATATTGCTAGAGCCTTAGGCCAGTCTGACTATGCCGCTGTTGTTGATGGTATGCGTGCTTCAACCCGGGTTTCAATTAGAGAGTAACCGGGCTTAGGGGACAGAGTATGAAGAAAGGGGCTATTGATAGCCCCTTTTTTATGCTGTAGATAGTCTTTCTCAAGTTATTACGGTGAGTCTAGGATAAAATTAGCTTAATTTAACACTATAAAGGTCAATATGAGCATAAAGTCAGATAAATGGATTCGTCGTATGGCGCAGGAGCAGGGCATGATTGCGCCTTTTGAAGCCGGTCAGGTCAGGAACACGGAACAAGGCAAGGTTATTTCTTATGGCACATCAAGCTATGGATATGACGTGCGCTGCTCTGATGAATTTAAAATATTTACCAATATCAATTCTGCGATTGTAGACCCCAAAAATTTCAGTGAGGGTAGTTTTGTAGATGTGCAGTCCGATGTCTGTATTATTCCACCGAATTCATTTGCCCTGGCAAGAACGGTTGAGTTTTTCCGTATTCCACGAGATGTCCTGACCATCTGTTTAGGTAAGTCGACTTATGCGCGGTGTGGGATTATTGTTAATGTCACGCCATTGGAGCCTGAATGGGAAGGGCATGTGACCCTGGAGTTTTCCAATACGACACCCTTGCCGGCAAAAATATATGCCAATGAAGGCGTTGCACAAATGCTATTTTTTGGCGGGGATGAAATTTGTGAGACCTCCTACAAAGACCGGGGCGGGAAGTATCAGGGACAACAGGGCGTAACCTTGCCTAAAGCATAGCAGTAGCCTTAGAATCGGGTATTATTAGACCCTCGCTCCTTATTGTAATTTTTTTGGAGCCGGGTGGGTTGTAGGTGGCATTTGAATAAAAAAGCCATGCGCTTCGATGCCTTTAATAATATCCGTTGCCTTTTCTCGTGCAAGTGAGCGTTCAGGGGTCACTTGCAGTTGCATGACAAAGATGGGCGCACCGATACTTTTAAGAATAGCTTCTGGAACATTCGAAAAATCATCTTGTTTATCTAGATACAAATAGAGTTCTTCTTTTTTGCTACTTTTGTAGATAAAACATTGCACGATTATTAGCCTCTGATTCAGAATAAAGAAAACCTTATTATCGCATCAATTTACTATGAGTGAACCTTCAATAGATCCAGATAATTTTTTTAAAACAGCCTGTTACTTTGAAAGCGCATTAATTTTAGTTGCTATTGCATTAGGCTGGATAGCAAATATTAACCCGTTTGAATATATTATATTTAACGAGCAAGCCGTCATCAATGGCATTTTGGGGACATTCCCCTTATGTTTGATTTTTATAGCATTAAACCAGTTACAGTTAGATTCGCTACAGAAAATTAGACAAGTTCTGCATCAGACGCTGGGCCCCAGTTTAAGTAAGCATCACTGGACTGATTTATTTGTTTTAGCAGCCATAGCCGGTATCTCGGAAGAAATCTTATTTCGCGGGGTCATTCAACCGTGGATGGAAGATTCATGGGGCTTAATGGCTGGCTTGCTGGCAAGTAGCGTATTATTCGGCCTGGTGCATGCGGTCACCGCCTTATATTTTATGATGGCGACAATGGTGAGCATTTATTTGGGGCTATACCTGGATTATGATAATACCAGAAACCTTCTAACCCCTATTATCATTCATGGCTTGTATGATTTCTTTGCATTTGTGGTTATATTGCATAGCTATCGATTAGAGCAACAAAAAGGTAAATAAATGGCTATTTCAGAACAACAATTACAAGCAGATCTTTTATTAGCGGGGGTTATCAGAGCCGTGTCATTGCTGAGCCTGATTGCCCTGGTTGCTATTTGCCATATATACAGCGATAAAATACAAATAGGCATAGATCAGCAACAGCGTGTTTTTATCAGGACAGTTCTTTATGTCGTGGCCATTACTACATTCCCGGTCATGAAATTTATCCGTCATGTCTTATTGCGCCTGAATAAAACGGCAAAAGCAAACAGTATGCCAAAGTCCCGCTACCTGCTCACCATCATTATTTCAATGGCGGTTGCTGAAAGTATCGGCATGTACGGTTTTGTAATGTACCTACTCGGTGATAGCTTTAATACCCTCTATATATTCACTGGTTTATCTGCTTTGGCCATGTTTTTATATCGGCCCAAAGTAGAAGAATACCGAGATATTATTGAAAGCCAAAGTTAAGGGAGATGGAAAAACAAATCAGTTGTTTACGCCATTCAATGCGCATTTCTAACTATAGATTTGGGAAATATAGAGCTGCACTTGTTGCGCGGGCGAAGGGCTGGAAAAATAATTCCCCTGAGCAATATCACAGCCGCACTCTTGCAAACATTGCAATTGCTCCGCTGTTTCTACGCCTACGGCAATTACTTTTTTGTTCAGTGCATGAGACATGCTGATCAGTGCCCGGACTATATCCTGATCTTCCGGGCTTGCAAGTAGTTTGTGTATAAATGATGGGTCTATTTTAAGATAAGTGGCTGCTAGTTTTTTCAGGAAGGGGATAGATGAATGGCCTATGCCAAAACCATCAATGTTAATGAGCACTCCCGCATCAACTAGCTCTTCAATCACTTTATTGCTTACGCCAGGCATTTTCATGACAGCACTTTCAGTGATTTCAATTTCAACCCATTTTCGTTGAGCCCCCGTTGCATCAATTTTTCTGATAATATCAGTAGCTAACCCGGAATTAACTAGCTCTATGGGGGATATATTGACTGCAATTTTTTCAAATTTAAAGCCCTCTTTATCCCATTGTACGGCTTGTAAACAAGCCTGAGTAATAACCCAATGACTCAGTGCTACAATAAGTCCGGTCTGTTCTGCAAGAGGAATAAGCTCACCGGGCGAAACCTCACCCAACTCAGGGTGTTGCCAACGAATCAGGGCTTCGTAACCCTGAATGCTATTATCTTTCAGGTAGTGTTTAGATTGATAGACCAGGCTGAGATCAGGTGGACTGGCACCACTATTTTCGCTGAGAACCTCACGTAAACCTTGTTCAAGTTTAAGTCGTCGCTGGCTTGCCTCATCCAGCTTTGGCGTGCAAAATGCATAGGCTTTATTGTTGCTTTTGGCAAAAATCATTGCCCTCTCTGCTTGTTGCAACAAAGTTACACTATTGTTACCATCTTTAGGGTAGATAGCAATGCCAAGACTACAGCCTATACTAATGACTTGATCATCTATAGCATAAGGGCTTAATAAGCTATTTAATACTTTTTTCACGACAATTTTAGCGGCACGAGTTCCAGAACCTAATAAAATCAGAGCAAATGCATTTCCTCCAAGGCGTGCCGCTGTATCTGAGTCACGTAATAAGGTTTCCAGTCTGTTAGCTATCTCTTTAAGCACAGCATCACCAGCCGCGTGACCAAATCCCTCGTTAATCAGTTTAAAGCCATTGAGGTCTAAATACAGTAGGGAGAGAGATTTATGTTGGCGGTAAGATAAACTGATCATTTGTGCAGCCCGCTCAGAGAATAGATGAGCGTTGGCTAACCCCGTTAAATCATCGTAGCAGGAAAGTACTGTGAGACGTTCTCTGGTTTGTACTAATACCGAGATATCATGAGCAATGCCACACAAACCAATGCAGTTGCCTTGCTGATTATAGACTGGATTTTCCTGTATTTCCAGAGTGTGCTTATCTCCCTTGCTATCTAATAGTTCTACCTGGTAAGTCGGAACTTTTTCACCCTTTAGGCCACGTCGGGTGTATTCGTCAATTTTTTCATTTTCTGGGTGATCTGTCTGGAAAGTACTATAATGCTGCGAAAACTCTTCAATGCTATAACCTAAAACAGTGGTGATCGAAGGGCTTAAATAACTAAATATGCCATCAATATCATGTTTATAAAAAAAATATTCATCACGCAGGTTTTCCACCAGGCAACGATATTTTTGCTCACTATCCCTTAATTGCTCAGTATCCTGTAAAACTTGATTATCCAGGCTGGAATTTAACTCCTGCAAGGTATTATTGCGAATAATCAACTTGTTTTTAGCGGTTTTTACACGTTGTAGCTGGCGCTTAATATAGACAAGCCTTATCACTAATAAGAGAGAAATTAGTAGTAAAATAATGCTAATGTCGTACACTATTTCCCCAGTAAAAGGATATTTTATGAGTGCATGCCATGGCAGATTTATCATTTATTCCTCCTCATTGCTGGAGTGATTTTGCGGATTGCATGGAAAAGACATCCTGATAACCCACAACTCTCAGCTAAGCATAGATTCCCGATAAAAGACTTCGGGAATGACGATACTCTTAATATGCTCATATTTTTAAGTTTTTTAATGTGGCTGTGAGTTGTACTAATCAGGAAAGAATTTAACACACCTTTAGGAGCGAGAATTCAATGATACCCGAGTCTAACTTGTCTTTTGACCTCACAGCCGCACTAGAAAAACAGTTGCGTAGCCTGCTATGCGTCTGTTTTCCTTGCATGACTGTGATGCCATATACTTTCGGGTATTATTAAATCCTCACTCCTTAGCGTGTGTTCGGTAAGGCTAATTATAGACTATCAGTTTTATAAGGCCTGAACTTTTATCACGCTGAAGATACTGGTTGACTACAAAGCTAATTACTTTCCTGGAATATAAAGTAGATACGTGCAGGCTTACTCGCAGAGTACAGCTAAAGTTGCACTTACAAAAGGGGTTTTTAGATAAAATGAAGAGTATGACAGGGAATGATAACAAACAAAAAATAACAGTGCTCTACCATGCTGACTGTCTGGATGGCTATGCAGCAGCCTGGTCTGCGTGGACATCACTGGGAGAAAAGGCGCATTATCAGGCGGTACGTCATCAAGTGCCGATGCCTGATTTCCCCGTTGGGGCTGTACTTTATATTTTAGACTTCTGTTATCCAATGGAGCAATTAATCAATGCTACCCAAAAAGCCAGTAAAGTTGTTGTTTTAGATCACCATATCAGCGCACAAAAAGACTTTGAGGCTTATCAGGGGGATATTCCTGTCAATCTGCAAATGAGCTTTAATATGCAGCAAAGTGGCTGCATAATGGCATGGCATTATTTTCAGGGAGATAGTGCGCCACCGATGTTACTACAACATATTGAAGATCATGACTTATGGCGGCATCAATTAGCACATACCGAGGAAATAACCAGAGCTCTGTTTTTGCGCAGGCCACTTGCTTTTTCAAGCTTTGAACAGATAAAACTGGATGTGTTATACCGTGAAGGGAAAATCTTATTAAAGCAACACCGAAAAATGGTTAAAACCTTGTTAAATTCAAGGCATTCGATAAAGTTAAATGGTACAGTGGGCTTAGCTGTGAATGCCCCGGGTGCTTTTTCCAGTGATTTAGGCCAGGCTTTGGCAAAACTATCAGGGACATTTGGTTTAACTTATCATTATCACGGTAAACGCCAGTGCTATGAATGTGGACTGCGCTCTATCGGTGAATTTGATGTGTCTCAATTGGCTGTATGTTACGGCGGAGGAGGGCATCAAAATGCAGCGGGGTTTAGTATTGATAGCAAGGACATTTCTAGCCTGTTTATAGCCACCCACGACGCATAAGCAACTTAGGGCGCGGCTTTAGCCCGCCTGTATTCCCATTCCTAAATACAGTGGATGTGTCGAGCAACAAAGCGCATCAATTCAGGAAACTCTATTTCAGAGTAAATCCAACCTTAATCGTCACTTGCCAGTGGGCGACTTTACCTTCATCAATATGCCCGCGAGTTTCAACAACTTCAAACCAGCGCATATTATGAATGCTTTCTGAAGCTTTAGCGATGGCACTCTCTATTGCTTCTTGAATGCCTACTGATGATGAACCTGTTAATTCGATTTTTTTATAAGTATGATCAGTCATGGTGTTGTCCTTTTTATGGGAGTCGATGATTGCTATGCTTATAAGTGTAACTTTAAATTGAAGAATTGTCCTGAATATTCTTTCTGAAAGGTAGGGACAGAAAGTTACGTATCCAGAAGAGTTGGTACTGTCTATATCTAGATTAGTTTATAAATCAATTGCTCTGACCCCTTTGGTTAGTTGAACACGTCACTGTCACTTTATATGGTCAAGTGGTTTTTTTGTTAGGCCTTGGTTTGCATCTTTATAAGCTTTTAATAAAGCATTAATATTTGTTTGATAACCTTGACCTTGCGCTTTAAACCAATTAAGTACATCTGTATCAAGCCTTAGGGTAATTTGGGTTTTCCCTTGCACTGGTTGTAAGCCTTTTCTTACAACAGCTTTAGCAAATTGTTCAGGAGATACCTCTGGTAATTCAGATAAATTAATATCCTTATCTTCCATTGAATCGATTTTTTTCCAGTTAGTTTGTGATTGCTGCATAATAATACCTTTCTTCATGTTTAGTAGCCTTACGAATAGATATAATCCGTATATCACCACCTCTTTCAGTGTGAACAACTGCTACTACTCGTTCTTGAAATTGACCAAAGGAAACAAACCTTTGCTCATCATAATCTATACTATCGTCTTCAAATGTAACTGTGTAGCCATCAAATATTTCTTCAGAACCAACAAAATCAATTTTATGC
>JAUXBW010000044.1 GCA_030619185.1 Methyloprofundus sp. | reverse complement strand
TAAATCTTCTCAATCGTTACGTAGAACAACTATGCTCCTCTTGAGAAGACTTAAACAGAAATAAAAATTCTACGCGATATTTGGATGATTATTTATTTCCAGCTCCCTAATCTTTCGATATAAAAATGACCTTTAAAAAAAACATACACTGCAGCGGTCAGCTGGATTATTTTTTTGTTAGGCTTTTATTATTCAATAAAACTTCACCTTCTAATAAATTGTTACTCGAACCCAGCTCCCCATCTATTATTGGTGATAGCAAACTATAAGCAACCCTCCATTTAACATTTCCAACTAATATTCCAGAAGTTTTTTGATTTAACTTAGTTACTTCACCAAATCTTTCATTTCCCTTTTTATCTTTAAAACAAACCTTGTCCCCAACTTTCAGACTATTTCTGTCAACTTTTTGCTTTGATTCTGCATGTATATCTATATTAGAATTATCAACGTTAATAAAATAATAAGGGATATTCCAAAGCTTGCCATCATGCCTGTTTTTGACTAATACCTGTGTTCTTTTTAATTCCAAAATTTCAGCATCAATCAGCCTATTTTCAGAAGCTTCAAAATATTGTATCAACTGACCAACTTTCAATATATTTTTAATTAAAAGTATTTTGTTCGGGTCTTTCAACTGTTGACGGATAGAGGCATTTAAGCGATACAGTTCAAACAGTGAAGCACTATTTAATTCATTTAGTATCATTGAATAATCCATGCCTTACCTCCCTATATAATCTAAATTATCTTTTTAAACCTAACGCTTTAGTCACTTGAACCAGCTCCCTCTTTACGTGCTTTGCTCTCTGCTTTTTTTCTTGCTTTGTCTTTTACCATTTGCTCAATAGATCTTACATTTTCTGGTGCTCTTTTTTTGAAATGCTTAAAATATATTTCTTCGATAAACTCAGGTAGCGGAAGTTTCCATTGTTGTTGTTTTGTGTTACCAAGACTACCGAATTTCTTTGGGTTTAAACCAAGTTCCCTAGCCATCTGTATTTGGGTATGAGACAAACGATATTTCTGTCTTGCTTCAACCCACGGTTTTAATTTATTTGGAATAAAACTTTTCTTTGGCATTTATTTTGGCTCTTTGATTATGTTACATACATATCATGGGTTTTGTGATAATTTATGGTCTAATGATCACAAAATGTCGCCCAGTTTCTGTTGGAGTAAATTCCTCTTCTTTTAAGTTGTACCCAATTCTGTTTGCAAGAGGATAAAAGCGATTATACGACTCCTCATCAAATGCATAGGCACCACCATGCTTTAATCCTTGTATTATTTCACCAAACCTTGTTTTTTTTATTGTTGATTTGTCATGATCTTCTTTTGACATTGATAGTAAATAATCGCGCATGGCTTTTTCTGAGCCTGCAACTATGCAAGCATCACCATCACAAGTAACCTCTGTTTGAGATTTGTACGAAAAACATCCAATCACCTTTGTATCAATATCACGAGACATTTTAATTCCTCAATATTTAGTTTTTTCTCAAATAACGCCGCAAATCACCGACGTGGATTTACATTGTTAGCCGTAACCATACTCTCTGCCCCCCCCCCGCTCCATGTCAACATTAAGACCGAAAGCCAATAACACTAAACGAGATAACATGTATTAATGACCATATAGACAGGTCTGAATAACAGTCAATAGCTACATTAAAGCCAGGGCTTATTTGTCCCCGTAAACTGAAAACGATTTAAAGCATTATTTAATTTGAGTACACGGGAAATACGCTTAGGTACATCTTGCAAATAAAGTTGCTGGTTCTGCTCATTTAAATCACTCTGAAAGAGCATTAACAAACCGATAAAAGCCGCATCAATATAGATAAGTTCTGAACAATCTATACTGATAGTCCCTGGGCACTCTTGTAATATATCAAAAAATAGATGCTTAACTTTACCAAGCACGGCATAGTGTATGCTACCCGCGAGTTTAATTTGATTACCGTCAGATTTCTCGTAGCTAATAACCAATGGGGTCTGAAATAACCGCATATGTTTCAAGCACCGGTCATAAATTGCCAATGGCAATACCTTAAACACTAGCCACCTGGCAAAGACCAGCCCATCAAAAAAATAACGCCGCCATAAGGCGGGTTCTTGTACTATACGCCAAAGCCATTCAAAACCACTGCGCTGCCAAAAGACAGGTGCTCGTTCAATATTTTCAGCTACAAAATTGACTACAGCACCCAGGTGGCTGATTACAGTTGCATTTAAATGATGACGATTTTTTTGCATCCATGCCTGACCTTTTTCTGCACCTAATGCCAGTAGCAGAAAATCAGGATGTCTGGCATTAATAGTGTCAATAATTGCTGGTGTACTCATTGCCTCAACTGATACGAAACCAGGATCATAAAATCCGCAGCAAGTCATGGCTGGGCTATGTTCCTTCAATTTCTGACAGGCTTGTTGTGCAATATCTTCCTGCCCACCGAAGAAAAATACGGAAATTTTATTCTTTAGCCCGTGCTGCTTAGACAGGGAATCAAATAGGTCAGAACCTGCAACCCTTTCTGTTAAAGGGATACCCAGTAACCTGGCTATCCAGATAATAGGCATACCATCCGCTACAACCAAATCACTGTCAGCAACTGATTGATAAAATTTTTGCTCGGACTGGGCTGTTACCAGAAAATTAAGGTTGGGGGTGCTTAGTAAAAGACGCTGATTATTTGCAACACTTGTGTTAAGCACAGCAACAGCACCCACAAGATTAATGGCATCAAAAGGTAAACCTAGTAAACACCAGGTGTTGCGATGATTTAACTTATATTGCACAGTGGCTTTGGAGTCAGACATTGTTATATATTTTAGGGTTATGACAGGAGGGGTAGGGCTATAGACTTAAGAATTATGGCAGGGTCAATGAGTCGTATCTCTAGTCGTTCTTATCCATGAGGTCTGGCGTTTAAATATAAATGTGAGATAAATGTAAATTTTAGAGAAAATATATTGAATAATGCTGTGCAGTTCCTTGAATGAAAGGTAGTCTCTACCTGACTTCCACCAGGTCATGAGTAGCATCAGGGTAAAAAACAGAAAGCTGAATAAAAGTACAAAAAAAGCAAAATAACTTTGCGTCATAAAAGCGACAACAGCGAGCAGAAGTGTCCCTGTAAAAGCAAGCATAATCAGTAAAGCTAAAGGAGGTACACCAATATCCAGTGCCAGGCCTAATAAACACCAGTCTTTTTGCATGATTGCCTGTTTAATTAACTTAGGTACTTGTTGAATAATCGTTGATAAATGCCCATGTTCCCAACGTGTTCGTTGTGATTTTTCAGCTTCCAGCTGTTCAGGGAAGTCACTATAGACTACCGCCTGCTCACAAAATACCGGAGCAAACCCTTTTAAAGTACAGTCGATACCTAACTGCATATCCTCAACAATATTGCCATGTGCAATACTGATAGTGCTTATGACAGGCCAGGGGAATGCCATACCCGATCCAGTTAAGGTAACAGGTATGCCAAGTTTATTAACCGCAATGGGACGGATTTTGTTCTTTACTAGCCAGGCAAAACCCGCAATACGCTGTTTCAAAGAATGTTCCCTGTGGTTGCGCATCAGGTACAGTGCCTGTATAGGGCGATTTTCTGTTAAACATAGACTCAGCAACAAATGGATGCTCGTGTTGTTAATCTCACAATCGGCATCTAATATAATGAGTACATCCGTTTGACTCTGATTTTTTAAGTAAGTTATGCCATAATCAAGTGCAAATCCCTTGCCTCGGAGCTTATCATTAAAACGCTCAAGTACGACAACATTGAGTTTCCGGGCAATCGCGGCAGTATCATCTGTACAGTTATCAGCCACCACAATTATTGAGTCAGCAGGTACTTTTTGCTGTAGTAAAGTCGTGAGTGTGTGAGCAATGACTTCCGACTCATTATGAGCAGGTATTAATATCTTATAGCTCCCCACCGCTTGCGCCATGGTTGAATTATCAGCCTCCTGCACCTTATGCAACAGAGTAATCAGTAGTTCAATGCCAGTGACCCATAAAGGTATGGATAAAGTGGCTGCAAAAGCCACTAAAATAAAATCTAACACCATAAAGACTAACTCCTTGGTTGATTGTTTTGCCTGTGCTCACGCGGTGGCTGTCGAGTTGCTATGTGTACACTTGAGCGGCGTGATATATGTGTAAATGTGTTAAATTTTACCTCTTTATTTTACCCTGAACCACTTATTCAAATATTAAGCAGTAAATAAAGGATATTTCTCTGTTATCAATAGCAAATATTTTGCCTACCATGTGTTAAACTACGGCAGCTTAATCAGGGCTGTTTTTAGGTAAGAACGCAACAGTGAATACACTTTTTGCAAATACCCAAACGTCTATAGCGTGT
Source organism: Methyloprofundus sp. (assembly GCA_030619185.1). Taxonomy (GTDB): domain Bacteria; phylum Pseudomonadota; class Gammaproteobacteria; order Methylococcales; family Methylomonadaceae; genus Methyloprofundus. The sequence continues at coordinate 6,484 of JAUXBW010000044.1, read as the reverse complement.
TCAAACACAAAAAACGTAACCGTTCACTTCCCCCTTGAAAAGTTGGGAGTTGAGTAGGGTTATCTAATTGAGAGCTTTAAATAAAATTACCTGATTACGTACAACTCACAGCCATATTAAAAAACGTTAAAAATAACAGCATGTTAAGAGCCTCGTTATTCCCGAAGCCCGTTATCGGGAATCTGTGCTTAACCTACGAGATTCCTGCTAAAAGCATGCAGGAATGACGAAGTATAGCTGAGAGTTGTGGGTAATCAGGAAAAGTTATAAACATCAGTAAGTTAAAGACATTGTCAGCCCCGAAGTTTATCCAGTCAAGCAGAGCACAAGCTTTATCGGGGTCTTTGCTTATACTTTGCGTGGTGACTAATACACTGTTATAGCGAACTGATTATTACAGGATAATAATATAGATACCCTAAATGATACGCATATGAATAAAAACATGATATGGAAAATGGGCTGGCAGTTTTGGTTGCTGTTCTCTATGGCAGCTGCATTGCTTTTGTTCGCCTATTGGGATGGCTTTAGTCAACTATTTATACGTTGGGATAAACAGGAAGAATACAGTCACGGTTATATGTTACCCATGATTACACTGTACTTTATCTGGATGAAGAAGAATGAAATTGTGCAATCAGAATTTTCACCTTCCTGGCTAGGGTTTTTTATAGTTTTACCCGCGCTGCTTATTTTTTTAATCGGAGAGGTGAGTGCGCTTTTTATTTTAATTCATTATTCATTTATCGTGGTTTTATTTGGCATGGCCTTTTCTATCATGGGCTGGCCCGCTATAAAACCTGTTTTAATGCCTTTGTTGTTACTGGTTTTTGCTATCCCCATTCCTTACTTTCTGGAAGCGAGCTTATCAGCTAATTTACAGCTATTGTCATCACAGCTCGGTGTCGCTTTTATACGTTGGTGCAGTATTCCGGTGTTTCTGGAAGGGAATGTCATTGATTTAGGGAGCTATCAACTGCAAGTAGTTGAGGCCTGTAGTGGTTTACGCTATTTATTTCCATTGATGAGCCTGGGTTTTATTTGTGCCTATTTGTTTGATGTTGTTTTCTGGAAAAGGGCAGTGGTATTTTTATCAACCATACCTATCACCCTAATGATGAACAGTTTTCGCATTGCTGTGATTGGTATTCTAGTCGATAATTGGGGCATAGCGATGGCCGAAGGCTTTCTGCATGACTTTGAAGGCTGGATTATTTTTATGGCCTGCATGGTGCTGTTGTTTATAGAAATGTTTATCCTGACTAAAATAGGGCAAGGTGATTCCAGACCTTTATTTGAGGTATTTGGCTTAGCTCCCCCGGTTGAGCTTGAACAGGGAGAGACTCGAATCAGGAAGGTCTCATATCCCTTTATTGCGATTATTGCTCTGCTGGTCATTTCTATTTTGGTGATGGCTTCTGTTGGTAAGCGAGATGAGGTTATTCCTGCACGTAAAGCTTTTCCTGAATTTCCGGATCATCTGGCTGGCTGGGCAGGAGACCAGACTGCACTGGAAAGCGAGGTGATTAACGCATTGGAGATGTCTGATTACATTCTGGCGGACTATTCCAAGCCAGGTTCCATGCCGGTTAATTTTTATGTAGCATATTATCAGTCACAGCGTAAAGGAGTGTCCCCTCATTCACCTCGGGTGTGTATACCAGGAGGTGGGTGGCAAATTTCGGCAATTAACCGTACTCAGGTGGATAATCTGCCTGTCAATAGGATTGTGATTAAAAAAGGGCGCAGTGTGCAATTGGTTTATTATTGGTTCCAGCAGCGGGGACGTTTGATTTCGAATGAATATCTTATGAAATGGTATCTGTTTAAAGATGCAATATTACTCAATCGTACTGATGGGGCTTTAGTACGTATTACGACTGCAGTGAGCCCTACAGAAAACATTAAAGACGCAGATAATAGGTTGACTGGTTTTGTACGCCACTTGCTACCTGTTTTACCTGAATATATCCCCGAATAAATATTGATTAATTAAGGATTTTGTATGAAAAAAAATATACTGTACTTTTTAGCTTGCATATTTGTTTTGCAAGGCTGTAGCGACCCGGCTGAGCGCGCGGCAGAATATCTGGAAAGTGGGAAGGCATACTATCAGCAGGGCAATTATGCAAAAGCTAAAGTAGAGCTTAAAAATGCATTACAAATTAATAACAGAATAGCCGATGCTTATTATCATTTGGCATTAATCGATGAGCAGGATCAAAAATGGAAAGGGATGTTTGCTAATCTACATCAGACGATCTTAATAAAACCTGATCAATACGATGCCCGACTTAAGTTAGCAAAGCTTTATTTTCTTTCGGGGGAGATAGAAGATGCTAAGAGCGAAATGGACATAGTATTGGCGAATGTTACTGATAACCCGGATGTGATTGCTCTTAATGGTGTTATTTTATTAAAACAAGGGGATGAAGAAGCGGCCCTGGCCGAAGCTAAAAAAGCCCTGGCAATAAACCCTCAGCATAGTGAGGCGATTAATTTGCAGATCCTTGTTTATAAAACCCGGAAGGACTATAAAACAACAGAGAAGCTTATTAATCAAGCAATAAAGTCGAACCCTGATGAGTTATCACTTAGATTGCTTAAGTTGCAATTACATATAGACAACAATAATAAATTGGCGATTGAACAGGACTATCGGGGGCTAATAAAAGATTTTCCTGAAGAGTACGAGTTTTCTTATGAACTGGCTCGGTACTATATCAGTGAACAGCGGGATGATGAAGCATTGGCTTTGATGCAGGCTGTTGCGGATCAAAATACAGATTTGTTAGCACCTAAGCTGATACTGGTAAATTACCTTGCACAAAAAGATATACAACAAGCGGAAGCAACACTCCAAAAGCTGCTAGCCAAGAGCCCTGATGATGTCGATTTGTATTTTAAACTCGCCAGTTTACAGATACAGCAGCAAAAATTTGAGGCAGCAAAAAAACCACTCTACTGGATAGTCGAACACAAGGGAGATGAACAGGAGGGCCTGGATGCTAAAGCTAAACTGGCTATGCTGGCACTACAAGAAGATGATATGAATACCGTTTCAGCACTGCTTGCAGAGGTACTGGCAGTAGATGAAATGCACTATAAAGCAAGCTTATTAACAGCGCGTATTGATTTGATGAATGGCCAGGATGATGAGGCCATTACAGCATTGCGCAGGATTATAAGGGACTATCCACAATCCGATGAAGCGATGGTGCTATTAGCTCAGGCTTATTTAAAGAAAGGTTCACCTGAATTGGCTGAGGAGAATTTTCGCAAGGCACTAGACCTAAACCCTGGTAATTTTTCGGCTGTGATGCCTATTGTTTCGCGGATGGTTGATAGTAAAGAACTTGCACGAGCAGAAGAGGTGCTGCTAAAAGTACTTAAAATTAAGCCAGGTAATGAGGATGCTTTACAGGCTCTTGCCAAAGTCAGGTTGTTGGGTCGAGACTGGCAGGGTGCTCAAGAAGTGGTGGGTGAAATTGCTAGTAAACCATCAGGTAAGGGATATTCATATTACCTAGGTGGAAAAATCTCTCAAGGTCAGGGGCTATACATAGATGCAATAGAAAAATATAAACTCGCTTTAGTTCGTGATCCCGACTTATCAGATGCTTTAAAAAGTATGGTGGCGTGTTATGAAGCATTGAAGCAAAAAGATAAAATGTTTGTTTATCTTGATGAGTTTATGCTAAAAAATCCAGAAGTCGAGTATCCGATATTGTTAAAAGCTCAATTGTATAGTTTGAATAAAAACTGGGAACAGGCTCTTATTGTTTTAAATCAGGGTATTCAAAAGTGGCCAGAAGCAGCCCAGTTTTATATACTGATGGCTGAAATATATCATGAGAAAAATGAGCCGTTAAAGGTCATTCTAAGTTACCAGAAGGGCCTAGGAAATATCCCTGATAGTGTGCCATTAAATATGATGCTAGCTGCTGTCTATGAGCAAGAAAATCAACATGATAAGGCGGTAGAGGTCTATGAGACATTAATTGCTATACGGCCGGATATGGATATAGCGGTGAATAACCTGGTCTCCATATTACTAGATCAATATTCAGGGAAAGAAAATACTGAGAAAGCTTTGCAGTTAGCTCAGCGTTTTGAAACATCTAAGCAACCTTATTTTCTGGATACCTATGGCTGGGCATTATTACAAAATGGTAATACAACGGAAGCGGTGATGGTGTTTAAACAAGTTGTGTCAAAGGCACCCGAAATTGCAGTCTTTCATTATCATTTAGGTGTTGCGTATCATAAAGCGAATAATAACGCGCTAGCCATTAAGTCATTAGAGAAAGCTCTGGTTGTAGGAGCTATACAGGGTGGTTTTGCTGAAAAACCTCAGGCAGAGACTTTGTTGAAAAAGCTAAAGGCCTTGCCTAAGGAGAAAGAAGCGGTCTAGTGGCATAGTAATTCTGCTTTGCTAATATCAATCTAAAATGACAATTTTAAATTATCAGGAGTGAAAAATGCTCAATAAAGTAACTTTAATAGGGAATTTGGGGGCTGATCCAGAGGTAAGGTATATGCCTACTGGTGGAGCTGTCGCAAATATTAATATAGCAACCACCTTTCGCTGGAAAGACAAGCAATCGGGCGAACGTAAAGAAAACACTGAATGGCATCGTGTAGTGTTCTTTAATCGTTTGGCTGAAATTGTAGGTGAATATTTAAGAAAAGGTAGCCAGGTCTATGTTGAAGGCCGCTTGCAAACACGTAAATGGCAAGGCCAGGATGGGCAGGATAGGTATACAACAGAAATTGTCGCAACTGAAATGCAAATGTTAGGTAGCCGCTCAGGTGGCACCGCGCCATTAGCTAATTCACCCTCAGCAAATGCGCCGGCACAACATAATGCGTCAGTAAATACACAGAATACTCCCGCACAGCCGTCTCAGCCCGCGCCTAATTCACCACCGCCAGCGGTTCATGAAGATTTTGATGATGATATTCCATTTTGACGGACATTTGATACTCTTTCGCCGGGTTTCGTACCGCAACTTTAGCCTGCATGGAATGGTTATTGATCCGTGTTTACCAAGCGTTCGGGATATGCGGGCTGAAGCCACGCGCTACGAAACATAGCCGTTTTTTAGGACACAATCTTATAACAAGGCACATAGGTAGTACCTGGTAATTTCATGCGTTGCTGGCTTACAAATGCCGCAAGCAAGGCATCAACCGGCTGCATGATTTCTTTATCCCCACTGATTTCAAAGTGTCCGTATTTTTCAATAGCGCGTATACCTTCATCCTTCACATTGCCGGCTACTATGCCAGAAAAGACTCGGCGTAAATTGGCTGCTAACTGGTGTCGCTCTTGATCTTTATGTAATTCCAGGCTCGCCATATTTTCATGGGTGGGCGAAAACGGCTGTTGAAATTCGTGGGTAATTTTTAAGCCCCAGTTAAAATAGTAGGCATCGGCCTTACTTTTACGAAATTCGCGTACCTGGTGGATACCGAGTTTCATTTCTCGTGCAACTCGGGCGGGATCTCCAATAATAATCTTATAGCGTTGTTGTGCAGCGAAGCCTAAAGTTTCCCCAATGAAGGTATTAATTTGTTCAAAATAAGCGGTTGCAGATTCAGGCCCAGAAAAAATCAGTGGGAAGGGTATTTCTGCGTTTTCCGGGTGTAACAAAACACCCAGTAGGTATAGGATCTCCTCGGTCGTTCCAGCACCTCCAGGAAAGACAACAATCCCATGACCCATGCGCACAAATGCTTCCAGTCGTTTTTCGATATCCGGTAAAATCACTAGATCATTGACGATAGGGTTGGGCGATTCTGCCGCGATGATGCCGGGTTCAGTGATACCTATATATTGTCCATCATTGATACGTTGCTTCGCATGGCCAATAGTTGCCCCTTTCATAGGCCCCTTCATTGCGCCAGGCCCGCAACCGGTGCAGATATTCATATCGCGTAACCCTAATTCATAGCCCACTTGCTTAGTGTAGCTATACTCTTCTCTAGAGATGGAGTGCCCCCCCCAACAAACAACAAGTTTAGGTTCGGTGCTCTGATGCATAATATTTGCATTGCGGAGAATATGAAAGACTGCATTGCTAACCCCTTCAGAGTTCTGCAAATCGAATTTAGGGTTATCATTTATTTCGTCACTGACATAGACAATATCGCGTAATACCGCAAATAAGTGCTCGCGAATTCCTTTGATCATTTCGTCATCAACAAAGGCTGCTGTAGGTGCTCCCTTTAGATCCAGTTTTATGCCACGCTCTTCCTGAATAACTTTAATTGAAAAGTCACTGTAGCACTCCAGTAATTCCCGGCCATCATCAGAATCGCAGCCACAGTTTAATACCGCTAATGCACAATTATGTAACAGTCGATATAAACCGCCCTGGCTGGTGTCTAATAATTTATTAACTTCTGCTCGTGATAAAACGGCTAGGTGAACTTCGGGTGAAATTCGTGTGTCAATCGTGTCTTTTTTTATCATATCCTG
>JAUXBW010000196.1 GCA_030619185.1 Methyloprofundus sp. | reverse complement strand
TAAAATCCACCTCAATTTTCCAGCGCTGGTGATACAGTTCAGCCAAGGATTTTTTGGGATAAGTTTTGGCATCCATTAATCTCGTGGCATAGACTCTGCCCTCGACAGAAAACTCACGAATTAAAATTTCATCAGATAACTCTGCCCATGCTGCATCAGATATCCAGACGGTTTTCAGCTTTGGTTTTTTGACGCGGATAATATGATCTTTTGCTCCGAGGCGCTGTCCTCGACGGAAATCACTTTTTACAGTACTCTGCTGCCTGAAAACCAAAGTCGTTCCCCTTCTTGTCAGAAGAACAATGTTGGCGTAAGACGTATAATACCTGTCTCCAAGCAGTAAATCATGTTTGCCGAGAGATTGGAATCAAATGAGAAAATAGTGATGTTTCACCCGTTCCTTTGCCTTGATAAGTGCCAATGGCATAGTCAACCAGCTTCCTGTTGCTAATGACAACAAGCCTACCAATCGTACGATAGGAAATCCCAGCCCCGGCTTTTGTACGCTTTGTTGAGGGTAGGTTTTCTGATTACTTTCCGTATCGGGCATCAGCAAAGTCGTACCGCTGACGATAGAAAGCGCATCAACCACCAAAAAGATGCGCTTCGTTCCTCAGCACATCCTATGCCTCCCGCTTCCCGGGTACGTCTAGCACCCCTATATGTTTACAATATAATTAGCGGAACTGACTGGGTGCTGTACTAGCTATACTATTAGGCTAGAAAAATCACGTAAATTAAAAGCTTAGTAAAGAGGTTTATGGTATAGAATGTTATTAGTAAACACACCTAAACCCCTATACAGACTAATGGATTCAGTGCGGTACCACTCTGCATTTGGCAAATGACCTTCTATGAACTTATTTAATCTATTTGGCAAAAAATCCTTTCCTCACGGCATACATCCCGACGAGTATAAAGCAGAGACTAATGCTAAAATCACCCGGCGCTTACCTTTCGCCACTGAAATCATTATGCCCTTGTCGCAAAGTATTGGTAGACCCGCCAAGGCGATTGTTTTTAGGGGACAACACGTTGCTCGTGGAGAGGTGATTGCCGAGGCAGATGGCTTTATGTCTGTGCCTATCCATTCCCCTGTAACCGGTACGATTAAGGAAATTGATCTTGCTCCCACGGCTAAAGGAGGCAAACAGCCAGCAATTATTATCACTACTTCCTTAAGTTCAGGACAGCGAATACACGATTCTGGAGAGTGCATTGATTATATGCAAATGTCACGCGCAGAGCTGGTTAAGGCAGTACAAAACACTGGGCTAGTCGGCCTGGGCGGCGCAGCATTTCCTACCCATGTAAAAATGGCCATCCCGGATGACCGTAGCATTCACACCGTACTGGTTAATGGCTGTGAATGCGAGCCATTTCTAACGACAGACCACCGGGTTATGCTGGAGAAGATTGACAATTTATTGCTCGGCATCCGTATTGCGATGCGAACGGTCGATGCGCCTAAAGCGGTTATCGGTATCGAAGATAATAAATTAAATGTTTTAACCGCCATTAAGCCTTATTTACCTGAAGATGGTTCAATTAGCATCGAAGCTGTAGAAACAAAATATCCGCAAGGTGCCGAGAAGATGCTGGCATATTCCTTGTTAGGTATAGAAATTCCCTCTGGGGGTTTACCCTCTGAAGTCGGCCTGGCCGTTTTTAATGTTGCTACCTTGGCTGAACTAGGCGCACTACTGCCGGCTAAACAAGGCTTAATAGAGCGTATTATTACCATTACTGGCGATGGCGTGAAAAAACCTGGTAATTACCTGGCCCCGATAGGAACCCCGGTTCGATTCCTGCTAGAATTTGCTGACTTTATTGGTGATGAAGCAGAACTTATTTTAGGTGGGCCGATGATGGGCATGCCTACCCGCTCTCTGGATGTACCGATCACCAAAGGAACGGGGGCTTTGCTGGTATTAGATAAACGCGCCACTAAACGCGACGACATCCTGCCTTGTATAAAATGTACACAATGCCTGCAAGCCTGCCCGATTAATTTAAACCCGTCAGAATTAGGCTTATTAGCCGCTAAACGCCAGTATGATGTGATGGAAGAGAAATATCACCTGAATGACTGCTTTGAATGTGGTTGTTGTAGTTATGTTTGCCCCTCTAATATCCCGCTGGTGCAATATTTTAGAATTGCAAAAACACTGAACCGTGAAAGGCATTTACAAAATGGCTAAATCTGATTTAAAAATTGATATACGTACTTCGCCTTATATACGCAAAGCACCCACTGTTACGCAAATTATGCGTAATGTTGTATATGCCCTGCTACCCTTAGTCATTTATTCAGTTTATCTGTTTGGTATTAGTGCGCTAGCATTGCTATTAATCACAACATTCTCCTGCATGGCGACTGAGCATTTTTTTTGCTGGATGTCGGATAAGAAGTCGACTATTACTGATTTTAGTGCGGTAATCACCGGGTTGTTATTAGCCATGACCTTACCTCCCGGGTTTCCCTTATGGATGGGAGCTGTTGCCGGGTTTACTGCTATTGCAATGGGCAAAACCTTATTTGGTGGATTGGGATTTAATATTTTTAATCCTGCTCTGGTCGGGCGTGCATTTATACAAGCTGCTTTTCCGGTCTCGATTACGACCTGGACACCCGCACTAGCAGCGGACCGCTTTATTGAATTTATTCCCTCGACACTGGCTATACCTTTTATGAAACCCTTAGCTACTGCAGAATGGTCCAGTCAGGTCGCTATTGATGGCTTTAGCGGAGCGACACCTCTTGCATTAATGAAGTTTCAGGGGATTATAACTGATTCTTATGATTTATTTATCGGCAGTACTGCAGGCTCGACTGGCGAAACTTCAACGCTATTAATTTTAGTGTGTGGTGCCTATTTGGTGTATAGGAAAATGCTCGATTGGCGTATTCCTGCCGCAGTCATTATAGGGACTAGCCTCTCAGCGGAACTTTTTTATTTTATAGATCCAGCGCAATATCCATCGCCAGCTTTTATGCTGCTTTCAGGTGGCTTAATGTTTGCCGCAGTTTTTATGGCCAGTGATATGGTTGCCTCTCCCGTTACCCCTTTAGGGATTTTGGTGTTTGGCTGCCTGGTGGGGTTTTTAACGGTTATTATTCGTTTATTTGGCGGATTAACCGAAGCCGTTATGTACGCTATTTTATTCGGCAATGCAGCGACACCCATTATTGAAACTTATACCCAACCACGCATTTACGGTGCGCGTAAGAAAAATCAGGATAAATCATGAGTACCCCGGAAAATCAGGTTCCTGAACTCCCCTCAAGCGCCAGGCTTATTTCCACTCTGGCGACAGTCGCTATGATTTCAGGTCTATTGGTAGTTCTGGTGTATGAATTCACCAAACCCATTATTGCCGAAAACCAGCGTCGGGCAACAGAACGTGCCATCTTTAAAGTACTCCCCAAAGCAAAAAGCCGCTTAACCTTTGTTGTTGAGCAAGATAAACTCGTTTTAGCAGATGATAAAACAGTGGGTGAACTTGTTTATGCAGGATATAATCAGCAAAATGAACTGGTCGGTGTTGCCATCAATGCAGCAGCACAAGGCTATCAGGGGATGATTCAAATACTCTATGGCTATCACCCTGACAATGGCTGTATCACTGGGTTTGATGTTTTAAAAAGCACTGAAACACCAGGATTTGGTACTAAAATCACTACTGACGCAGGCTTTTTAGCTAATTTTAAATGTTTAGATGCTAAGCTGAATGTGACACAATCAGCATTAGCAAACAAAATAAAAGCTGTTCGTCATGGCACTAAACAGCATGACTGGCAAATTGATGCAATTTCAGGCTCAACTATTACTTCCAATGCGATTGGGCGCATGTTGAATAAAAGTGCTCAAGCACTGCACCCAGTGATTGCCAGAAATCTAGAGCTATTAAAACAGGCACGGCAATAAGCAGCTTATTGTTCCTACGTTGTGCGAGGGAACACCGATTAGAGCGCTCTATGTTCTGTCCTGTAAACTTTGCAAACTGCTTCATGACGCAGAGCGTCAGACCATGCATTCCCACGCAGAGCGTGGGAACGAGATAAACTTATCAGCTATGAGGTGAATGATGACTCAAGCCACAAAAAAAGCAACAC
>JAUXBW010000203.1 GCA_030619185.1 Methyloprofundus sp. | reverse complement strand
TCTTCAAGGCGCAACGGAGGGAGCATAGCAAGCTATGTGACCGGAGTTGCAACGCTGAAGGCGGATAAAAAAACAAGTAAGGCTGGTGGGTTATTTATTGCGCGTTACCTAAGTATTGAACAATGATTATCTTCAGCGTAAGATAAATCGGGTATTGACTAACCATCGTAGAGGCGGAAATGAAATTTATTAAACTATATCAAATGCTATTACTGGGATTGTGTTTTTCTGGTGTAGCTAATGCTACGCCAGATATTGCTGCAGGTAAGGAAAGAGCGGGGATGTGTTTTAATTGTCATGGGGCTGAAGGCAATAGCAAGAATTCTAATTTCCCCATTCTGGCAGGGCAGAAGCCGGCCTACCTAGCTAATCAACTGCGTGCATTTCGTGATGGAAAACGAGAAAATGGCATGATGCAGAATATGGCTAAAAATTTAAGTGATCAGGAAATTAATGACCTGGCGGCCTATTTTGCTGCGCAGAAAAACAACAGTGCGGGTGGCGATAGCGAGTTGGCGGCAAAAGGTAAATCCAAAGCACCTATGTGTTTTGGCTGTCACGGTGATAAAGCTAAAGGAATGGGCGTAACACCTAGACTTGCTGGGCAGCATCCCGCTTATTTGCAACGTCAATTGCTGGCATTTAAAGATGGCACACGTAAAAATGGCCCGATGAGCGGTATTGCTAAAATGCTGTCTGAACAAGAAATAAAGTCAGTGACTGAATATATGGGGAGCTTAAAATAACACTTAGGAAGCTGGAAATAAATAATCATCCGATATTGGGTAGGATGATTATTTATTTCTAGCTCCCTTATCTAGTTCCCACGCTCTGCGTGGGAATTTATGCTGGAACGCTCCGTACTCCATGACGCAGAGCGTCTACCACTGCATTCCCACGCAGAGCATGGGAACGAGAAATATCAACGTCACACTAACTATGTCCAACACAGCCACAAGTTCTGAGCGCAGCCTTTCTTTGATACTATTATTTGCCGGTACACTCTTTCTCAGTGCAACCCTGATGTTTATTTTACAACCTCTGTTTGGCAAACTCATGTTGCCTTTATTAGGGGGCTCTCCGGCAGTCTGGAATACCTGCATGGTGTTTTATCAGATGCTGCTGTTCTTTGGCTATTTATATGCTCATCTTTTATCCACACGTATTACCCATACACGTCAGATCCAGGTTCATGCTGCGATTGTATTAATCAGCCTAATTGCGCTTCCGGTTGCCTTGCCCGAGATCATGTCACCGCCTACTAATAGCAACCCTACTTTATGGCTGGTCTGGACGCTGTTTATTGCCATAGGTTTACCCTTTTTTGTACTATCGACGACTTCACCTTTAATTCAGAAATGGTTCTCACATGTGGGTCACCATACCAGCCATGACCCTTATTACCTGTATGTAGCCAGTAATATCGGCAGTTTATTAGCCCTATTAAGCTACCCCTTTCTAATCGAGCCAAATATTGGTTTAAGTGCGCAGAAATTAATCTGGAGTGGCGGTTATATTGCTCTGATACTGTTTATCGCTGCCTGTGCCTGGTACTTTGTACGTAATTACCAGCATGCAGAAATTGCTGAGCAGCAAGAAGCAGAAGTGGACGCTCCTACCACATTAACCAAAGCACATTGGCTTGCGCTAGCCTTTGTGCCTTCCAGTTTATTATTAGGACTGACCAATTTTGTTAGCACCGATATTGCCGCTGTGCCTTTATTGTGGATTATTCCGCTGACACTTTATTTATTCTCTTTTGTGCTGGTTTTTTCACGCTGGGCAAAGCCGATTCATAGAGTTTCGGTTTTTTTACAGCCTATCGTGCTCTTACCTTTTATCGCCTATTCTTTTATTAATCCTGCCATATTGCCTTACTGGCTGGATTTAACCCTGCACTTAAGTGCCTTCTTTCTTGCCGTGATGGTGTGTCATGGAGAGTTAGCTAAAAATCGTCCGCATACCGCTTACCTGACACTGTTCTATTTGATTATGTCTTTTGCAGGTATGTTAGGGGGTATGTTTAATACCTTTGTCGCACCGTTTATATTTAAGGGTATTTATGAATATCCGTTAATGATTGTTGCCGCATTATTACTCCGTCCTGCCATCCAGAATCAAGGCAGTGAGCAATGGAAAATCCGGGGGATACAGGTCATTTTTCCGGTATTAGTCTTTATTTTCGGCTGGCTGGTCTATTTTGGTGTCTCTGAGTTAGGTGCCTATATGGATAATATCGGCACCGCACTGATATTATTTGCCGGCTTAACCTATGCATTTCGTAAGCAGGCAGTTAGCCTGGCTTTATTAACCGGAGTGATTATTTTCTTTATCGTGGGCTTACGGATCACGATGTCGAATACCATCTATAAAGAGCGTACTTTTTTTGGTGTCTTATCCGTGCGTGATAGTGTATTAATAAATGAACAGGGCAAACCTGAAAAATATAAAGAGTTATTCCATGGTACAACCAAACATGGCGCACAGCGTGTAGCCAGTCATGTTCAGGAGCCATTAACCTATTACAGCCGCCCAGGCCCAATGGGGCAGTTGTTTAAAGCCTATGATAAGGTCGATAATAAATGGCAGGTAGGCGTGGTTGGCCTAGGGGCGGGGGCATTAGCCTGTTATGCCAAGCCTCAGCAAAGCTGGACATTTTATGAGATCGATCCCGTCGTCGTTGAAATTGCAGAAAATCCTGACTATTTTAGTTACCTGCAACGCTGTACGCCTAAAGCCGCAATGGTCGTGGGAGATGCACGATTATCATTAATAGCAGAGCCTGCAGAAAAGTTTGATTTATTGGTTATTGATGCTTTTAGCTCAGACTCGGTGCCGACGCATTTATTAACGCAAGAGGCTTTACAGCTATATTTCAGTAAGCTATCAGAAAATGGCATACTGTCATTCCACATTACTAATCGACATTTAGAATTGAAGAAGGTGTTATCGGATCATGCCAAGCAATTGCACTATGCGGCATTAATTCAGGAATTTAAGCCGCAACAGGAAATCCCATTAGTGGTAGCAACTGATTGGTTTGTCCTAGCGAAAAATGAGCGGGATCTAGCACCGCTCTATCAAAATGGACTAGGCCGCTGGCAAAAACCTGGTTTATATTTTGATATGAAGCCCTGGACAGATGATTTTACAAATATCGTGGGGATTTGGAAGTAGGGGGTACGAAAAGTGGATCGAGATAATAACTTGTTATGTGAGAAGCAAATAGAGAATGTGCTACATGAAACTAGATTCTGAATACATAGAAAATGTTGTTAACCAAACATACCCTGGTTTGACCATGTATGTTCGAGATACAAATTTATCGGATGAAATATCAAAAAAATATAAAAAAGGGTTAATTCTCCGAGAGAAAGCAATTTGCGATGCAAGTAGCCGGGTGATGGGGATGGTTACAACTCATAGGTATGGCATTCTTTCAAATCATATGGCTGACCTGAGTGAACATGAGCATGGTGCAAACTGGGGGCTACATGTAGCAAAATCGGATGCCAGGTTCAAAGTTTTGGAAAACTACGAATATAAAGGCAAAACATTAATCTTATTGCTTCACTTACCTGATAATGGTTGGAAAGTATTTGAAAAAATAAAAATCAACCTAGATGTTAACATAACGTCTGACGCAATCGAGCGGTTCAAAGACAAGTGTCTTAAAGAACCTATACCTGACCTTAGCTCAAACGATTGGTTGGAAAGATGCCAATTCCCTATTGGTATGAATGAAAACGGGAATTGGTTTTCAGTTGAATAATACGAATCACATACACTCGGGTAGCAAAAGTGATGCTCGTTCCTTGCTCTGCTTTTTGCTATCAGCTATCAGTGATATG
>JAUXBW010000020.1 GCA_030619185.1 Methyloprofundus sp. | reverse complement strand
CTAAGGTATAAATGCCTTAGATACGCAGAACCCCGCTCCGGCGGGGTTCTTTTTTTGTGGCTTAGATTTAAGCTACTCAAAACTCCCAAAGGGAAAAGAATTGAAAAAACTATTTGTTGGAAATTTACCCACCAGCACAAATGAACAAGATCTTGAGACTTTGTTTTCTGAATTTGGTACTGTGCGTTCTTTGAAACTTGTGACCGATGTATTTTCCGGTCAGTGTAAAGGTTTTGGTTTTATTGAAATGGAGGGCCATGAGGCGCGTGCCGCTATTGCCGGCCTAGATGGCAAAGATTTTAATGGAAAACCTTTAAAAGTTGGTTTCGAGACAGCTAAAGCAGGACGTCGAGGACGTTAACACAGGCAGTGTGCTTGTGGATTTTGACACGAGTTATGCCGATTAAAGGCTAAGTTAAGTCGCCCCGGTTAGCAAAGGGATGTTCTCTATTGTTTGGAAATGCCCAATACAAAGAGATTGAATGGGGCATAAACTAAAGCTGTCTAGGTGATAAGAATTTTCGGTGAACCCTGCTTATCTAAAGGTGTTACATCAACTGCAAAAGTTCATCTAAGATAGTGCCATTGCTGGCTAAGATTTGCTTGGGAAATACGCCCGTGTTTCCTTTGAAATCTGTCACGGTACCGCCTGCCTCAAGTACGATCAAGGCTCCTGCCGCAACATCATATAAATTTAACTCCTGTTCCCAGAAAGCATCTACCTGCCCATCGGCAACCAGGCACAAATCCATTGCGGCTGAACCAAAGCGACGTTGCCCTGTGGTTTTTTGGGCGATTCTGCAAAAGCGTTCCAGATTATTTTCTTCCAGATAAGAGCGTAGACAGGCAAATCCTGTCGCAATCATGGCGTTGCCCAAATCAGTTTCACTGGAGACGCTAATTTTCTGATCGTTTTTAAATGCGCCACGGTCTTTTTGGGCGCAGTAATAGTCGTTTAATGCAGGCGCGTATACAGCCCCAAAAACAAGCTCATTATCAATTTCCAGTGCTACACTGATAGACCAGAAATATTGTCCCTTGGCAAAAGAATGAGTACCGTCAATAGGGTCAACAATCCAGCGCTGCATCTGGTTTTCGCTTTGCCCGCTTTCTTCTCCCCAAAAGCCATATTCAGGGTAGTGCAGGGCAAGTGCCTGTTTTAAAAACTTTTCAACCGCAACATCTGCTGCAGTGACAAAATCACGCGGACTTTTTTGTGAGATTTTCAGATTTTGTAGGTCGTTAAATTGACCTAAGGCAATATCTCCTGCCTCACGGATGATGGTTTCAAGTGTATTTAGTGATACTGGCATATTTGTAGGTGCTCGTGTATGAAGTTATTTTGGTGTGGGCTGGGGCCTGCTGCTGCCCCTTCTCCCCCCAGGAAATTTATTGCTGATTATAACATAACAGAATATTGATCCTGCTTATTGGCGGGCGATGGAAGTGCGCGTTATTTGATTTTTCAGCGAATAGTTTGAATGAGAATATCTTTTAGTATATTATTAAATTGCTATGTAGTTTGTTATCATTGTTGACAGGCAAACCGGTGCCTGATTGCGTGCAACTCACAGCCACATTAAAAAGCATAAAAATATTAGCATGTAAAAAGTCTCGTCATTCCCGAAGTTTTTTATCGGGAATCTGTGCTTAGAGTTGTGGGTAATCAGGAACCGGTAAGCATTTTTTATTTTGGTGGTCATGTTGTCTAAAGAGAGGCTTTAAATGAGTGGGTTAAGTGCGGAGAGTTTGGGGTTAAAGAGTATCGGAAATGTCTATCATAATTTGAGCTATGACGAGTTGTTTGAGCATGAGCTCAATAACAAGGAAGGAAGCGTGGCAAGCAGTGGTACGATGATGGTTGATACCGGGAAATTTACCGGGCGTTCACCAAAAGATAAATACTTTGTTGGGCAGGAACCTTCTCAGGAATATATTGCCTGGGGTGAAGTTAATAAACCTGTTTCTGTGGAAATATTTGATGAGCTATATGATGAGGTTATTGATTATCTTTCGGGCAAGGATCTCTATGTTACAGATGGTTACGCAGGGGCAAGTTCTGATACGCGCATATCTGCCCGTTTTATTACCGAATTTGCCTGGCAGTCACATTTTGTAAAAAATATGTTTCTTCGCCCGGAACTGAGTGAGCTAGCCACTTTTGCGCCTGATTTTCGTGTTTATAATGCCAGTAATCTTACTAATACAAAATGGCAGGGACATGGTCTGAACTCTGAAGTTTTTGTTATTTTCAATATTGAAAAAAATATCGCTATTATAGGCGGTACCTGGTACGGCGGTGAAATGAAGAAGGGTATCTTCACCATGATGAACTACTGGTTACCATTAAAGGGCATACTCTCTATGCACTGTAGTGCGAATGTCTGTAAAGACGGAGATGTGACTATATTCTTTGGTCTCTCAGGAACCGGAAAAACAACCCTGTCAACCGATGCTGAGCGTGAATTAATTGGAGATGATGAGCACGGATGGGATGAAAGTGGAATCTTCAATTTTGAAGGTGGCTGTTATGCAAAAACAATAGGTCTCTCCGCAGTAAGTGAACCTGAAATTCATGGGGCAATCAAACGCCACGCTTTGCTGGAAAATGTGGTTGCTGATGATGATGGTGTAGTGGACTACTTTGATAACTCTAAAACGGAAAACACGCGGGTTTCATATCCTATTGAACATATCGATAATCATCGTCCGGGATTGCGCGCGGGGATGCCTAAAAGTATTATCTTTTTAACCTGTGATGCTTTCGGTGTTTTACCGCCAGTGTCCCGGCTGAATAAAGAACAGGCGATGTATTACTTTTTATCGGGTTATACCGCTAAAGTGGCAGGTACAGAGCGTGGTGTTACTGAGCCTAAAGCTACTTTTTCAGCCTGCTTTGGTGAGGCCTTTTTGCCGTTGCATCCCTCAATTTATGCTCAGTTACTGGGTGAAAAAATGGAGCGATATGGTGTGCAGGCTTATCTGGTAAATACTGGCTGGGCGGGGGGGGCTTATGGTGTCGGTGAGCGTATGAGTATCCAGGCAACTCGTGCCTGTGTAAATAGTATTTTAAACGGGAGTATTGATGATGCTGAGTTTGAAAGTATTCCCTTGTTTCACTTAAATGTACCTAAGGCTGTGCCGGGTATTGATGCTATGTTGCTTAATCCTCGTAACGCATGGGCCGATAAATCAAGTTATGATACGACAGCAACAAAATTAGCCGGTATGTTTATTGAGAACTTTAAAAAATATATGGATGCCAGTGGTAACTTTGATTATTCTAAAGCAGGGCCGCAACTGTAAAATTAGAGTCATTAAATAATTTTTCAGAAAGGGAGGGCTAAACTATTTAGCCCTCCCTTTTTTTGTGTCAATTCGCTAAAAGCGAATTCGATAGACGGATCATTAGATCATTTGTTATAATTTCAAGAATTTTCATGCATTTTTAGTGTATGAGCAAACCTTATTATATTTATCTTTTGGAGAAAACTTGATGGCGATTAAAGTTGCAATTAATGGATATGGCCGTATTGGTCGTTGTGTAGTACGTGCAATCTATGAAGCAAACCGTAAAGGTGAAGTAGAAGTTGTTGCGATCAATGATTTGGGTGATACTGAAACTAATGCGCACTTAACACAGTATGACTCTGTACATGGGAAATTTCCTTTTGAGGTCAGCATGGAAGGCGATTACATGATCGTTGATGGTGACAAAATTAAAGTGCTAGCAGAAAGAGACCCTGCAAAACTCCCATGGGCTGAGTTAGGCGTAGATGTAGTACATGAGTGTACTGGTTTTTTTGCGACTAAAGAAAAAGCCTCAGCACATTTAGCCGCGGGTGCTAAAAAAGTCATTATTTCTGCGCCAGGCGGAAAAGATGTTGATGCAACCATTGTGTATGGTGTGAATCACGATATTTTAAAAGCATCTGATACGGTTATTTCTAATGCATCTTGTACAACAAACTGTCTTGCGCCTCTAGTGAAGCCTCTAATTGATGGCATTGGGATTGAAAGTGGCTTAATGACTACTATCCATTCTTACACGAATGATCAAGTATTATCAGATGTGTATCATAAGGATTTACGTCGTGCGCGTTCAGCAACGCAGTCAATGATCCCCACAAAAACTGGAGCGGCGGCGGCTGTTGGTCTTGTGCTACCTGAAATGGCGGGTAAACTGGATGGTTTTGCAATGCGCGTGCCAACAATTAATGTATCTGTCGTTGATTTAACTTTTGTTGCTTCCAGACCGACAACGAAAGAAGAAATAGATCAATTATTAGTCGCAGCATCGGAAGGTCCATTAAAAGGTGTGTTGAATATAAATACCAAGCCTTTAGTATCAATAGATTTTAATCATGACCCTGCTTCATCAACCTATGAAGCAGGCTTGACTAAAGTCACGGGTGGAACATTAGTTAAAGTACTTTCCTGGTACGATAACGAATGGGGTTTTTCAAACCGTATGATCGATACAACAGTCGCCTTGATGAACGCAAAATAAGCAATTTAATGGTGGGGCGATGTAGAGCGGACTTTAGTCTGCCAGTCTATTGCCCCGTTTAACCTGATGAATTAAATCCAGTTATGGCTGGTAGATTACTCAACTGCGTCTTTGGTTGAATCCTTATATTGAAATAGATAACTTAAATAGCCACTTACTTATATATGCCTGAACTTAGAAGAACGAAAATTTTAGCAACCCTTGGGCCTGCAACAGATAAAGAAGGCGTTTTAGAAAAGCTGTTCTATGCAGGAATTGATGCCGTACGCTTAAATTTTTCTCATGGTGTTGCACAAGATCATATAGAACGCGCGAATCAAGTGCGTGCTTTATCCAAAAAAACAGGTCGTAGAGTGGGTATACTAGCCGACTTACAAGGGCCAAAAATTCGTATTGCCCGTTTTGCGGAAGATAAAGTCTGGCTTGATGAAGGGCAGGACTTTGCGCTTGATATGAACCTGGATGAAAATGCGGGTGATAATGCAGAAGTAGGTATTACCTATGAAGCGCTGGCAAAAGAAGTTGTTGAAGGAAGCCGCTTGTTGCTTGATGATGGTCGTGTTGTTTTAGATGTTATTAATGTCGTTGATGGCCGTATTAACTGTACTGTGATTGTGGGTGGTAACTTATCTAATAACAAAGGGATTAACCTATTAGGTGGAGGTTTATCAGCTGCCGCATTAACGGATAAAGACAAAGAAGATATTATTACCATAGGACAAATTAAAGCTGATTTCGTCGCTGTTTCTTTTCCTCGTTGTGCAGAAGACTTAAATGAAGCGCGTCGCTTATTAGCAGATGTGAATTGTTATGCAAGCATCGTTGCTAAAGTTGAGCGCGCCGAAGCCATGATTCCAGAGGTGATGGATGAGATTATCCTTGCATCTGATGTGATTATGGTGGCGCGTGGTGATTTAGGGGTGGAAATTGGTGATGCTAATTTGCCCTCGGCACAAAAATTTCTTATCAAGCGAGCAAGAGAGCTGGATCGGGCGGTGATTACAGCCACGCAAATGATGGAGTCAATGATTGAAAATCCGATTCCAACTCGTGCCGAAGTTTTTGATGTTGCCAATGCGGTACTGGATGGTACGGATGCCATTATGCTGTCTGCAGAAACAGCAGCAGGACGCTACCCGGTGCAAACAGTAGAAGCAATGGTGCGCGTCTGCATAGAAACAGATAAGCAACGTGCTGCGAGACGGTCTAAGCACCGTGTAGATGCCCGCTTTAACCGTAAGGATGAAGCGGTTGCTATGGCTGCCATGTATATGGCGAACCACTCGGATGTACAGGGTCTTGTTGCGCTAACAGAGTCAGGTGCTACACCTTTATGGATGTCGCGTATCCGCTCGGGTTTACCTATCTTTGCATTTAGTAGTCATGAAGAGACTTTAGGGCAGGTGACTTTGTATCGTGGTGTCATTCCTATTTACTATGAACTTAAAGATCAGGATCATGTGCAGTTGAATAGGGAAATTATTGAACTGCTAAAAAAGTTCAATTATGCTGAAAAAGGCGATACTTTTATTATCACTAAAGGCGATCTAACAGGCGAAAAGGGCGGTACCAACGCACTTAAGGTTGTGACTGTTGGTGAGGGATTAATTCCTGAGTAAAGCACTTGTCTGAAGATCAAGTTAGTTTTTTTCTGTAAAATATAAAATCTAACTTGATAAGACAATGTATGACCTTGCCTTCTGTGGCAAAAACTGAAGTCTAATAATAACCATAAACATTATAAGATATTAATATTTAAAATTATATTTTATATGCCTTATGGTACAATTTGTCCTATGCATATGCTGTTATTATGCATCAATACTATAATAATCATTTATATAAGGTGAAATTTAAGATGAGTTTATTGAAAAAATTAGTACTGGCTTTTTTCGTTAGCTTTGCCATGCTTGCAACGGCTCCTTCTGCTATTGCAAAACCAGGTAAAATAGCAAACCAGACTCAGGAAGGGGTGAAACAAGCACTTTTAGATACTATTTCAGTGGCTGAGGAAACTTTAGCAGCGATGAAAAGTGGTGCTGAAAAAGATGATGTGATGGCTATGCTTAAGAAGACTAAGCAGACAGCTAAGACAATCGAAAGTTCTGTGGTTCTAGCAGATCGTGATAGAGCACTTTCGAAAGTTAAAAAATCGCGTTCGGCTTACAAAAAAGATCAACATGCAAAAGCTGAAGAGCTAATGGAACAAGCAGTTGAGCGTTTCATAAAAGTTAACGAGAAATACCACAACTTCTAAAGTATTTACTGCTTATGGTAGCTTGATTTAAGTTAGCAAAAGGATACTGGGCCCGTTGCTTATTAAGCAACGGGCCTTTTTTGTGCTTGTCGTAACTATGTGTTTCCTATTCTTAAACGGGATGCATTCAGGGGGGAGGGGGAGTGTTACTTAGGTTTCTGTGATTGTTAACTCTAGAGTAGCAGCTTGATCATCTTGCTTATTATTCTAGATACTCAACGGTCATCTCGGCGTATTGATCTTTTATATCAAGTATTTGTGGAATACAGTTTAAAAATTTATCCACCAGCTCGGGGTCAAAGTGTGTACCTGCCTCTGTTTTTAACAGGTTGATGGCATCTTCTACCGGCCACGCATGTTTATAAGGGCGAACGGTAGTTAGGGCATCGAAAGTGTCTGCAATTGCGACTATGCGTGCATGTATGGGGATTTCTTTTCCTTTTAAGCCATTTGGATAACCAGAGCCATCCCATTTCTCATGATGAGTAAGGGCTATTTCTCGCGCCAGGTTGAGTAATACAGAGCGATGCTGCCCAATGATTTCAGCACCCATTTGTGGGTGCGTTTTCATAATCTCCCATTCCTTGGCATCTAATTTACCTGGCTTTAAAAGAATGTTGTCTGGAATTCCAATTTTACCTATATCATGCATCGGTGCTGCATTGAGTAATAGTTCGGCCTCCTCTTCTGACATGCCATATGCCAGAGCCAGTATTTTAGAATAGTGACTCATGCGTATGACATGCAATCCCGTTTCGTTATCTTTGTACTCAGCGGCACGCCCCAGGCGTTGAATAATTTGTAGTCGGGTTTGATCCAGTTCTTTGGTTCGCTCTTTAACCATGTCATCCAACAGGCGCTTTTCATCGTAAAGCGCGAGCTGGGTACGAACCCGGCGTAGCACCAGGGGAGGGCTGACGGGTTTGGTAATGTAATCTACTGCACCAATATCAAAGCCAAGACTTTCATCGGCAGTCTCGCCTTTTGCGGTGACAAAAATAACAGGAATGTTGGCCGTCGCATAGTTTGCCTTAAGGCGTTGACACACCTCGTAACCATCCATGTCAGGCATCATAATATCCAGAAGAATAAGGTCAGGAGCTGATTCTGACTGGGCTATTTTAAGTGCTTTCTCACCATTAGAGGCAACTTTGATTTTATAGTCCTGTTTGAGAATACCGCGTAAAACATCAATATTTTCAGGTGTGTCATCTACTATTAAAAGTGTAGCAGCTCTCTTTTCATTCATTATTTATCACCTTTAAGTAGATAATATGTTGCTTGTGCAGGATACTGGCGTGTAGGTGTCTGGCTTGGTTACTCTTATAGGTTATATATATAGATGGGTAATTTTAACGGCGGTTTTGCAATGCAGCAATACGCTCTTCTAACGGAGGGTGGCTCATAAAAAGTTTTTTAACACCACCGCCATTGATAGCAAATGCGGCAAATTGTCCCGGTAATTCTTCAGGTTCATGTGCGCGTTGTAAAGCGCGTAGTGCGCCAATCATTTTGTCTTTACCCGCCAATTTCGCTCCTCCTGCATCAGCTTTAAATTCGCGGTAGCGTGAAAACCACATAACCAGTATCGAGGCCAGAAAGGATAAGGCAATCTGGGCAATGATCTGAGTTATATAGTAACCCATGCCATGCCCCTGTTCTGTCTTGAACACGACGCGGGCTACAACATGCCCGATAATGCTGGCAAAGAAATAGACAAATGTGTTCACTACGCCTTGCATCAATGCCATGGTAACCATATCGCCATTGGCAACATGAGTGATTTCATGACCCACAACGGCTTCGACTTCATCTTGTGACATGGATTGTAGTAAGCCAGTGCTGACAGCAACCAGAGAGCTATTTTTGGTCATTCCCGTTGCAAAAGCATTGGCATCTGATGTCTGGAAAATGCCCACTTCTGGCATATCAATTTTTGCAATGCGCGCCTGACGCTTAACAATATCAATCAGCCATTGCTCAGTTTGATTTTGTGGGCGCTCAATCACATGTACGCCCATGCCTCGTTTTGCGGACCATTTTGAAATGGCTAATGAAATAAATGAGCCTGACATACCAATGACGGCTGACATCACGAGTAATGCGTTTAAGTTTAAATCAACGCCGTTAGCGTCTAAAGTACCGCTTAAACCTAACAGGCTAAAAACAATACTGATCACCACCATGATGGCGACGTTAGTGGCTAAAAAAAGAAAAATTCGTAGCATAGTTTGTTCACTCCGCAAAAAATTAAAAAACTGTTTACACTATAGTGGTGTTATTGAAGTTAAATTGCAATACAAAAGGAAAGAGTTATGAAAAAAGAGTTTAAAGTCATTAAGAAAGAAACAATGTATCCGGGGTTTTTTAATTTAGACCTGTATCAGGTACAACATACATTATTTGCTGGCGGTTGGGGGGATGTATTAACACGGGAATTGTTTCAGCGTGGTAATTGTGTTGCCGTATTATTATATGACCCTGATGCCGATAAACTGGTTATTATAGAGCAATTTCGTATGGGGCCTGTGGGTCAGCCAGATAAGCAAGAGCAAGCATGGCTATTGGAAATTGTTGCTGGTGCGATAGAAGAAGGAGAAACGGCAGAAGAAGTAGCCTATCGTGAGTCAGAAGAAGAAGCGGGGTGCACGGTTAAAGAAATGCATTTGATTAATGAGTTTTATACTTCACCGGGAGGTACGTCAGAGCGAATTTCTTTATTTTATGGGCGAATTAAGGCAGATGAAGTGGGAGGAATTCATGGTCTGGATGAAGAGAATGAGGATATTCTGGTGTCTACCGTTAGCTTTGATGAAGCGTATGCGATGATAGAAGAGGGGCGAATTGAATCGGCGATACCCATGATTGCGATTCAATGGCTGGCATTGAATAAACACAAATTACCCGGTTAAAGCTGTTAAAATACACTGTTTACCTGCAGGCCACGAATGAAGGCACAGGTAACCGTTCAGTCGCAACAATAAACCTACCCTATTGGAGTATACAGTTTTGACACACGTTCAGGATATAACGAGCCCTATGTCGTCAATGGAGCGACGCGCTACTTTATCTTTATCCAGCATTTATGTATTGCGTATGCTGGGCTTGTTTATGATTTTACCCGTACTCTCATTATTTGCTGAATCATTGGAAGGTGCAACGCCTCTACTTATAGGTCTGGCAATTAGTGTTTATGGCTTAACTCAGGCTTTATTACAAATCCCCTTTGGCCTTATGTCGGATCATTTTGGGCGGAAAAAAATCATTATTATTGGCTTGTTGTTATTTATCGCAGGAAGTGTCGTTGCCGCGTTATCAAGCACAATTTATGGTGTGTTAATTGGCCGTGCTCTACAAGGGAGTGGTGCCATTGCAGCTGCAATTATGGCGATGGTGGCTGATTTAACTCAAGAGGTGCATCGTACCAAAGCGATGGCAATGATTGGTGCCAGTATTGGTGTTTCTTTTGGTGTAGCGATGACCTTAGGGCCCATTATCGCAGGGTTTTCAGGTATTCAAGGTGTTTTCTGGTTAACAGCTATCTTATCATTTTTAGCCATTTTTGTAGTTTTGTTTATTGTGCCTGACCCTGAGCATACTAAAGTACATCGTGATGCAGAATTAGTGCCGTCACAATTCTCCACAGTGCTAAAGAATAAAGATTTATTGCGCTTAGACTATGGTATTTTTATTCTGCACTTAGTGTTAACCGCCAGTTTTATCATTGTACCTTTATTGCTGCGTGATGCAGGCTTAATCGCTAAAGATCACTGGATGGTATATTTACCCGTTTTAATCACGTCAATGGCGATGATTATCCCGTTCGTTATTATTGCCGAGAAAAAACGCAAGATGAAAGCAGTATTTGTTGCTGCAGTAGCGACTGTATTGATTGCCTTTGTAGGCTTGTACTTGTTTAATTCCAGCTTGTTTGCGTTGATTGCTGGGTTGTGGGTGTTTTTTTGTGGCTTTAATTTGCTGGAAGCAACGCTACCTTCCCTCGTCTCAAAAACCGCGCCTGGTGATTTAAAAGGCACGGCAATGGGTGCCTATTCCAGCTCTCAATTTATGGGAGCTTTTATAGGCGGAACAGCGGGGGGCTGGGTTTATGGTGAGTGGGGAGCGCAATATGTATTTTTATTTTGTGCCATTGCCGCTGCAAGCTGGTTGATTGTTGCTTTATTTATGAATGCACCACAGTATCTGGCTAATTTACTGATTTCTACTGAAGGGATAGCAGAAGATAAACTGGATGCATTTATAGCAGCTATTGTCTCTCTTGATGGCGTTGCTAATGCAAAATTACAATCGGGTGAACAAGTTGTTTATTTTAAAGTGGATAATGCGCAATTAGACAAAGACAAATTTCAGTCCTTGATTACTGAGTGGAGTGATGTTTAGGCAACTCGCAATAAATAACCCCTCATATTGCGTAGGATTTTTGTTTGTCTTCTGGGTTGTAGGAATAGGCGCATAGCCGGCTACGCAACTATTTCTACAACCCAGAAGACGGGTAAAAAGACTAACAAGATGGGGGGGTATTTGTTGCGAGTTGCCTTAGTGCAAATGTGAGGCTAACCAGCGCTCTGCCTCTGCTACTGTAAGGCCTTTGCGTCTGGCGTAATCGTCCAGTTGCTCAGTAGTAATTTTGCCAACATTGAAATACTGGGCATCTGGGTGAGCAAAGTACCAGCCACTCACTGCGGCAGTGGGGTACATGGCATAGCTATCAGTGAGTTCTATGGTGGTATTCACCTGGACATCTAATAACTCAAATAATTTTGCTTTTTCAGTGTGGTCAGGACAAGCGGGATAACCGGGGGCCGGGCGTATGCCTTTATACGACTCTTTAATGAGTTCCTCATTACTCATTGCTTCATCATCAACATAGCCCCAGTGATTTTTACGTACTTCAAGATGCATATATTCAGCCAGAGCTTCTGCTAGGCGATCAGCCAGAGCTTTTAGCATAATGGCGTTATAATCATCATGGTCTTGTTCAAACTCGGCGAGTTTGTTTTCTATGCCTATCCCGGCGGTCACGGCAAAGCCGCCAATATAATCTTTTTGTCCGCTATCTATTGGCGCGATAAAGTCAGATAAACAATAATTCGGCCGCCCTGGAGCCTTGATATTTTGCTGGCGTAAATGATGCAATGTATCTAGTTTTTCTCTACGCGAATCATCGGTGTAAAGAATAATATCATCACCCTCACTATGGGCAGGGAAAAAGCCAATCACTGCTTTTGCCTCTAGCCATTGTTCAGCAATAATCTTTTTTAGCATAACTTGAGCATCTTCAAATAAACTACGCGCATGTTTGCCCACCAGTTCATCATCCAGAATGCCTGGGTAACGCCCCGCTAATTCCCAAGTCTGGAAAAAAGGAGTCCAGTCTATATAATCAACCAGTTTTTCGAGTGGAAAATGATCGATTACTTCGATACCTAGTTTTTTAGGCGCTGTAGGTGTATGATTTTTCCAGATAAATTTATTGGCACGTGCGGCTTGTAAGTTGTGCTGTTTGGTTTTTGCTTTACGGCCTTTATGGCGCTCACGGACAACCTCGTACTCCTCTTTTATCCCTTTAACATAAGTACCTTTATGCTCAGCACTCAGTAAATTAGATGCGACACCAACGGCGCGTGAAGCGTCGGGAACATAGATGGTTGGGCCAGAGTAATGCTCTTCTATTTTAACGGCGGTATGTGCGCGAGAAGTGGTTGCTCCGCCAATTAATAGAGGAACAGTAAAGTTTAGACGCTGCATTTCTTTCGCAACATGCACCATTTCTTCCAGCGATGGGGTAATCAAACCACTTAAACCGATGATATCGACATTTTTCTCTTTGGCGACTTGTAATATTTGTGGTGTCGGTACCATCACGCCAATATCGATAACCTCATAGTTATTACATTGCAAAACCACGCCAACGATATTTTTACCGATATCATGTACATCACCTTTGACTGTTGCCATCAGGATTTTACCGTTGCTTTGAATGTCGCCTGATTTTTCAGCTTCCATAAAGGGCATTAAATAGGCCACCGACTTTTTCATCACCCGGGCTGATTTTACTACCTGAGGCAAAAACATTTTCCCTGCGCCAAATAAGTCTCCGACG
>JAUXBW010000061.1 GCA_030619185.1 Methyloprofundus sp. | reverse complement strand
AGAGCTGCCCCCCCGCTTTCCTCCATTCCATCAAATGGGTGACTTCTCCGCTATCAAGCCAGAAGCCATGTTTGCTACAACTATCAACAATAACACCACTTCTTTGCGCAAAATTAGCCCGGTGCATAAATTCCCTGCAAACAGGACATTTAATATATTTTACCATTTGCTGCTTACGGAAACGATCAGCATTGATATTGTCAATATGCGCTTTATTAATTGCATGCACATGATTTACCGCATGCTCCAGTAGCCGCTCTAATTCGTCCAAATCAAAAAACAAACCAAAACAAACATCACAGCGCTCGAGAAACATAGGCTGAGTTAATTGAATTTGAATGGTTTGCAGGGGTTTATCGCAATGTGGGCAAATCCTGTCAGAGACTGACTGGCAAACAGAAAATTTATGCCTGGTATTCAGATCCACATCATTACGCACACCACAATACTGACAACGGTTAGTATTTGCTAATAAGGGAGCTGCACAAGACTTACAATATGCCATATCAATAGAGTACTTTACTTCGCGTGACCATAGTTGCAGTTTTCTAGCTAAATAGTATTATGAGCTTTAGATAGGTGGAAACAACAATCCCACCCAATATCAGATATTTTTTCCAGCTCCCTTACAAATCCACAGGTGCTTCCATGTCTCTTAGACCGTTCAAAAATAGTTACCCAAGCTTAGGTAAAGCAACTTTTATCGATGCCAGTGCCGTTATTATCGGGGATGTCACTCTCGCAGATAATGTATCTGTCTGGCCTACGGCTGTTATACGCGGTGATGTCGCCAGTGTCACTATTGGTGCAGAAACTAATATTCAGGATGGCTCTATTTTACATGTGTCTCATGCAGGAAAATTCGCCCCGCAAGAAGCCCCGCTAATAATCGGCAAAGGCGTGACCATTGGACACCGTGCTGTTGTACATGCTTGTACTGTGGGGGATTACTGCCTAATCGGTATTGGAGCGATTATTCTGGACAATGCAGTTTTAGAGGATTATGTCATGCTCGGTGCCGGGGCATTAGTACCGCCCGGAAAAATACTGGAAAGTGGCTATCTTTATATCGGTGCACCCGCTAAAAAAACACGTCTTTTAAGTGATGCAGAAAAGGAATTCTTAGAATATTCATCTGCTCAGTATGCACAGTTAAAAGATGAATATTTAGGCAAGTAAAATAAATTACTCGCCTGAAATTTAAATGCAAGCCTGATTATTTTTCCAACAAATCTAATTTACCTGTCTTACCATCCCACTCTTTAGCATCCTCTAATGGCTCTTTTACATCCGTAATAACTGGCCATGTTTGAGATAATTCAGCATTAATCTCAATAAACTTCTCCTGCCCTTCAGGCAGCTCATCTTCAGCAAAAATAGCTTCTGCTGGACACTCAGGCTCACATAAGGTGCAATCAATACATTCATCTGGATCAATAACCAGAAAGTTTGGACCTTCATGAAAACAATCGACAGGACAGACATCAACGCAATCAGTATATTTACATTTGATGCAATTTTCGGTAACGACAAAAGTCATACTAAAATACCTTTTTATATGTTATTAAAAAATATATTGTCTTTAAGCGCAAATGATAGCCACACTCGAAAACATGCCAACATCATCCAGATATTGAATTAACGAAACATTTTATCAGAAAGATGCTATAGGATGTATTTAATTCCCTCCACTTCCAGCAAAAACGCTTACAATGCTAGCTTTACCCCCATCGCAAATAGCAATAAAGCTATTGCCGTTCTCAACCAGTGATCAGGAATATACCTGCCTATTAAGCTACCTAGATAAATAGCCGGGATGCCACCAACCAACAGACCGTATAATAAATCATAGTCTACCGAGCCAAAGTGCATATGTCCCATACCTGCAATTGCGGTTAATGGAACTGCGTGAGCAATATCAGTCCCCACGATAGCCACAGGCTTTTTACGTGGATAGAGCAAAAATAAAATAGCAGACCCAATTGCGCCTGCTCCCACAGAGGAAATAGTGACCAATATACCTAAAGCAACGCCAGCAAGAACGGTAATATGTGCCCTATATGCTTTCAACAAAATAACCATAGCCGATTCGCTATGGTGATGACTAACGTAAGAAACCAGTCGCCCTTTAATTAAAATGATAATAGACGTTAACACAAGCATCACACTCAATGTCATCATCATCAAACGGTCAGAATTAAACCCTGCTGCTTTAATCTGCTCGAGTAAAGTAACGGTAATCAATGAGCTTGGAATACTGCCCGCGCCCAGCAAGCCAACAATTCGCCAATCTACCGTTTTATGTCTGTGGTGAAAAAAGACCCCACTACATTTAGTGAGTGCAGCATATAATAAGTCAGTCCCCACTGCGATAGAGGGAGCAATACCAAAGCCTAAAACCAATATAGGGGTCATTAAAGACCCTCCCCCTACACCCGTTAAGCCAATCACAAAACCCACTAAACTACCTGCAGCAATATGAATTAACTCAAAAGATAATATAAAGGCAACAACAGGTTCTAAATATTCCATTTTTTTACTTATTCCCTCGCAAACCAGCGATGACTAAAAAAACCAGCATAAATTGCCACCACCATCACAACACCTTCAATCGACAGTAGACCTAAACTGGCCACAGCAGGCCCCGGGCAGTAACCAGTCATTCCCCAGCCTATACCAAACAGACCCGCACCGAGTAATAGAGGCCTATTAATAATAGCTTGCTTAGACACATGAAAGCCCGACTCTAAAATCGGGGTAGAGCGCTTTAAGATAAAACGAAAGCTGAGCATAGAAACAGCTAATGCGCCCATCATGACAAATGCCAGACTTGGATCCCAATTCCCCGTCACATCCAGAAAATTTAATACTTTATTTGGGTCTATCATTTGCGATAAAGCCAGACCTAAACCAAAAATAACGCCAGCAACTAGTGCCACTAAATTGGTTTTCATTAAACAACTCCTATTAGATGTTTAAGTATAAAAACAGTCACCATACCACTGAGCATAAATGTAATGGTTGCCGTAATTGACCTGATAGAAAAATTAGCAATCCCGCAGATACCATGCCCACTGGTGCAGCCACTGCCCATTCGAGTACCCACACCCACCAGAAAACCACCTAGCATAATAAGTAAGAGTGGATAACCCTGACGCAGTTGTAGGCTATTATCCGTTAATAACTGGAAGATAACTGCACCGATAATTAAACCTACAAGAAACAGGCCGCGCCAGATCTCTTCCTTTTTAGGCGCACTAAACAAACCGTTCATAATGCCGCTAATGCCAGCCATACGTCCATTGAGCAAGAGTAGCAAGCTAACACTTAAACCGATTAAAGCACCGCCTAACAAAGCGGAAACAGGTGTAAAATTTTCCAAAGCAATTACCCATTGAGATTACAATAAAATTGCGTCATTATAAGGTCTCTGATAGCTTAGTAGCAAACACCTGTACTTATTCCTTTATAAACTAACCACAACTATACTGATATGTTTGAAATCGCTGAATTAGGACATAAAGTCTGCAAAGCTGACTACAATGAAAAAGTACCTGCTTTACGCACGCAATTATTAACGCTACAACAACAGCTAAATACTTATGATTTTTCTGTCATTATTTTAATATCAGGCGTGGATGGTGGCGGTAAAGGTGAAGTGATTAATCTACTTAATGAATGGCTGGACCCCCGTTATATGCGCACCAATGCCTACGACTCACCTAGCGACGAAGAACTGGAACGGCCAAAATTCTGGCGATTTTGGCGTACTATGCCCGCTAAGGGAACTATCGGCATTTATGTCGGCTCCTGGTACAGCACTCCCATTGCTCAGCGCGTACACGACGACACAAAAGACCCTGATTTACAATTACAACTCACTCAAATCAAACAATTAGAGCAAGAACTCGCTGATGATGGCACTTTAATTATTAAATGCTGGTTGCATTTAAAAAAAGAGCAACAAAAAAAACGCCTGAAGCAACTGGAAAAAAACCCTGAAACTACTTGGCAAGTCACTGACCGGGATAAAAAACACCTTAAGATGTATGACACTTTTGCCAGTGTCGCTGAAACTGTTTTAAAAGAGACCAGTAACGTACAAAATCCGTGGCGCATTATTGATGGTAGCGATATCCGCTACAGTAGCCTTACGGTAGGACAACACATACTGGATAAGATTACCGTCCATATAGCAAGTCATGACATAAGGAAAAACACCCCTGCCCCCCTATTGCCACCCCAAATAATTCATGGCAATCAACCCCAAATTTTAGATTCACTGGATCTTAGCCTGGAACTGGACAAAAAAGAATACAACGAACAACTAAATCTATATCAAGGCAAGCTTAACAAAATGGCACGCCACGCCCATGAGAAAAAAATATCCAGCGTGCTGGTTTTTGAAGGCTGGGATGCAGGTGGCAAAGGCGGAGCTATTAGACGGCTCACTCATGCACTGGATGCCAGAAACTATCAGGTTATCCCCATTGCTGCTCCGACTGATGAAGAGCGTGTCCAGCATTATTTATGGCGTTTCTGGCGACATATGCCTCGCGCGGGACGCGTAACCATTTATGACCGCAGCTGGTATGGCCGCGTACTCGTCGAATGCGTTGAAGGCTTTGCCTCTCAGCAGGAATGGACCCGCGCCTACTCTGAAATCGCCAACTTTGAAGAAGCATTAGTTGATCACGGCATAGTCTTAGTAAAATTCTGGTTACATATCGACCCGAATGAGCAGTTGCGCCGCTTTAAAGAACGCGAACAAATCAGCTATAAACAACATAAAATCACTGAAGAAGACTATAGAAATCGCGATAAATGGGCTGAGTATTCGCTTGCCGTTAATGATATGGTTGCCTACACGAGTTCGCAAACCACACCCTGGACCTTAGTTGAAGCGAATAACAAACGTTATGCACGTATCAAGGTGATTAAAACTTATTGCGAGGCACTGGAAAAGGTACTGGATTAAACATGTCTCTACCTCCACTTAACTGGCAAGCCCCTGAAATACAGGCGGCACTGCAAACATTTTGCTACAACACCCCGGTGGGGTCGCTAGCCATACATATGCGTGGTAAGCAGTTATGCAAGCTAGAGTGGCTTTTAACCTTACCTGAGGGAGAAACAAAACTCCCCTCAGAACTCGAACAACAATTAAAGCAATACTGGTTAACGGGTATTTTTTCAACAAACCTGGCCCTGTTACAACAAGGCACCGAATTTCAGCAAAACGTGTGGTGTGCACTGCAGCTAATTCCTCTGGGGCAGACCCGAACCTATGGTCAACTAGCCCAGGAATTAAGCACAGCTCCTAGAGCATTAGCAAATGCCTGCCGCCAGAATCCGTTTCCGCTTATTATTCCCTGTCATCGAGTCCTTGCAAAAACAGGCCTCGGCGGCTACGCAGGCGCAACATCAGGCAAGCTGATCGAAATAAAAACTGCCCTATTACAGCATGAAAAAAAGATGATATATGACCTCTAAGCAATTAATCGACTCATTTATCGATGCCTTATGGGTAGAAAACGGGCTCAGCCAAAACACCTTGAGTGCCTACGCCAGTGACTTACGCATTTTCGACAAAAGCCTGGCAAAAAAACCTTTACATCAGGCGAGCAATAGCGATATTGCCTTATTTCTTAGTCAGCGCTATGAACAAGGCATCAGTTCGCGGTCATCCGCGCGTATATTATCTAGCCTGAGGCGTTTCTTCACCTACTTGCTACGCGAAAACCATATTAATACCGACCCTACCGCGTTAATTGATACGCCACGTATTGGCCGGCCTTTACCTAGCTCTCTCTCTGAACACGATGTCGAATTACTACTTAATGCGCCAGAACCCAGTTCATTATTGGGTGCGCGTGATAAAGCCATGCTGGAAATGCTATATGCCACAGGGCTGCGGGTATCAGAACTGGTTTCCTTAACCACCCGCCAGGTTAATCTACGCATGGGCGTATTACGCATCACCGGTAAAGGCAATAAAGAACGCCTGACCCCCATTGGTGAACAAGCCATCGACTGCCTGGAAGAGTATATGCAGTATAGCCGCATAGCCCTACTATCTGAACGTCCCTGTGATACCATTTTCGTCACTAACAGGGCGGCAGGCATGACACGCCAGGCTTTTTGGCATATCATTAAGCGTTACGCAAAAAAAGCCGGCATATCCAAAGAACTATCACCCCATACCCTACGTCACGCCTTTGCCACACATTTATTAAATCATGGTGCTGACTTACGTGTGGTGCAACTTTTATTAGGTCATAGTGATTTGTCTACTACCCAGATTTATACCCATATCGCCAATGAACGCTTAAAAGACCTACACACACAATACCACCCACGAGGCTAAACCACATGACACAAAATATCCACCCCAGTGCCTATATCGCAGAACAGACCAGCATAGGCAAAAATGTCAAGATTGGCCCATTTGCCGTGATCGAAAACCATACAAAAATTGGCGATAATAGTAAGATCGGGGCGCATGCGGTTATTCGCCCCTACACTAAAATGGGTACGGGCAATACGCTGCACCCGCATGTGGTATTAGGCGATCTGCCACAAGACACCAGCTTTAAAGAAGAAACCGTTTCCTGGTTAGATATTGGCGACAACAATACGTTTAGAGAAGGTTTTACAGCGCATAGAGCCTCAGAAGAAAACGCGATAACCCGTATCGGTTCCAGCTGCTTTTTTATGAATAACAGTCATGTTGCTCATGACTGCCAGATCGGGAATCACACTATTTTTGCCAATAATGTGGCTATTGGTGGGTTTGTGCAAATTGATGATCGCGTATTCATGGGAGGCAGTGTCGTTGCTCACCAGTTTTGCCGCATTGGATCTTTTGCCATTGTTCAGGGCACAACGGGACTTAATAAAGATGTTATTCCTTTCTGTTTAATAGCGGGCTACCCAGCTAAACATTATCGCTTGAATACCATAGGCTTAAAACGCGCCGGGATTACAGGAGATCGGTATAAAGTCCTTGCAACTGCCTTTAGATTACTTAGACAAAATGCAAGCATCGCCCACCTGGAAGATACCGAAGAAATTATATATTTGAAAGCATGGCTGGCCGTTAAATCGAAACGAGGTTTGCATGGTTTTCTAGCACTGGATCAAAAATAGGCCTTCATAGAATAAGACTTGCCCAATACATTTCCTAAAATTCCTACTCTGCCCTTGCAATCCGCACTTCATAGGCATAACATCACACTATCAATACGCAGATATTTCATTTATTTTTTCACCAAGGCAATAGTTTTTATTAAATTTTCACACACAAGGAATTATTTATGACTACCATAACAGATCCCGCTATCGACCAATGGTATAAAGATGTAGAGAATAAACTAACCTTCAAAGTCGTTGCTATTGAAGAGAACGATGACACCATTGAAGTACAATATCATAATGGTGATATTGGTGAATTTGACAATGACAGCTGGTATACCTCGACCTTTGACTTTATCGAGGCTCCTGATGACTGGAGTGCTCCTTATGATGACCTTGAGCCAGATGACCTAGGCTACTCTACCTCGGAAACCCGGCGCAACGTCTCGGGTGAGATGCCACTAGAAGACTTTCAGGACTAGTGTAGCAGCGTGTAGAAAAACTGGAAAAGCAATTAAACATCCAGATTAAATAAGAAACTTAAAAACAGCCCAATCCAGCAAAGGAGCTTGGCGTTGCACCCGGAAAAACACGCATGAAAATGAGTTCTCAGGAGTTCCTGCAGTGGGACTCCAAAAGCATCACATTATTAGCCATGTCTGGCGCAGGAAAAACAACACTGGCAAACAAACTCCCCAAAGAAAAATGGTTTCATTACTCAGGTGATTACCGCATAGGAACCAAATATTTAGGTGAGTCTATTCTGGATAATATCAAGCAACAGGCAATGGAAGTTCCTTTTTTAAGGGACCTGTTACTTTCTGACTCTATCTATATTTGCAATAACGTCTCAGTAGATAACCTTGCCCCCGTTTCCAGTTTTTTAGGAAAAATAGGAGATAGCAAGCTAGGAGGACTATCACTCAATGAATTTAAGCGTCGCCAGGCATTACATCATCAAGCTGAAATTGCAGCGATGTATGATGTCAGTGATTTTATCCATAAAGCGGAAGATATTTATGGTTATAAACATTTTATCAACGATGCCGGGGGGAGCGTCTGTGAATTAAATGATGCAGCCGTATTAGAGCACCTTGCCAGGCATACACTGATTGTCTACATCAAAACTTCAGATGCGCTAAATGAAACCATTATAAACCGGTCAAAAACGTCCCCTAAGCCACTTTACTATCGTGAGCCATTTCTTGATGAAAAACTAGCTGAGTTTATGCAAGAAAAAAACTATACAGATACCAACGTTATCCCGCCTGATGAATTCGTTAGCTGGGTATTTCCTAAATTATTTAAATCGCGTTTACCGCGCTATCAGCTAATTGCCGACAAGTATGGCTACACACTGAATGCCAGCGATGTCGCCAAAGTCAACAATGACCAAGATTTTATTCAACTTATTGCCCAGGCAATAGCTGAGCAGACAACTTAACCACCATGCCATTAGTTGCCCACACACAATTACCTACATTTCAGCGCCTACAAGCAGAAGGTGAGGATATTCTTAACCCTGACCGTGCTACCCACCAACATATACGGGAGTTACATATAGGCTTTCTGAATATTATGCCAGATGCCGCACTAGAAGCCACGGAGAGACAATTTTTCCGGCTGGTAGGTGCCTGTAATCAAATCGCCCAGTTTCATATACACCCGTTTACAATCGAAGGCCTACCGAGAGATACAGCGGCACAGGCGCATATTGATCAGTATTATGAGACCTTTGCTCAACTTAAACTGGATGGCCTGGATGCGCTCATTATCAGCGGCGCCAATGTGACACATGCACATCTACAAGATGAAAACTTTTGGCAACCCCTGACTGAAGTATTTGACTGGGCTAAACAAAACGTGACCTCCATTCTGTGCTCCTGCCTTGCCACACATGCATTGATCCAGTTTTGCTATGGTATAGAACGCACCCGCTTGCCGGGTAAACGCTGGGGGGTTTATGCGCATAAAGTAATAGACCGTAAACACCCATTGATTGCTGAAATAAACACCCGCTTTGATGTACCCCATTCACGGTTTAATGAAGTGTTCCAGAAAGACCTAGAGGAACACGGCGTTAAAGTACTGGTAGCCAGCCCTGAAGCAGGTGTCCACCTTGCCGTAAGCCCTGATGGCTTTCGCATT
Source organism: Methyloprofundus sp. (assembly GCA_030619185.1). Classification (GTDB taxonomy): domain Bacteria; phylum Pseudomonadota; class Gammaproteobacteria; order Methylococcales; family Methylomonadaceae; genus Methyloprofundus. The sequence goes on along the minus strand of JAUXBW010000061.1, from coordinate 566 downwards.
GTGTATTTTCAGGGCCACCCTGAATACGATGCCATTAGCTTGTTAAAAGAATACAAGCGTGAAGTCATGCGCTTTATTAATCTGGAAACTGAGCTATACCCTCCCTTTCCCGAGCATTATTTCAATAATGAAGTACAAGCTATTTTTAACGCTTATGCTCGGCATGTAAAAAATGCAATAAAAAATAAACACGCAATTTTGCCTTTCCCTGAACAAGAGCTTGAGCCCTTTTTAGACAATACCTGGCGCGATACTGCCAAAGCCGTATTTAATAACTGGCTAGGGAAAGTCTATCAAATTACCAACCAGGATAGGCGGCTGCCTTTTATGCAGGGAGTTAACCCCGAAAACCCGCTTAATTTATAATTTTACGTCCAAAGTTTGCTCTACTAAGGATTTCCTTCTAAGTAATGCATCTTTAACTAATTGATTACATGCTTATTAAATATTTATTACTTGTAGGTGAGTGGCCAGCATGGCTTAAAATGCTGATTACTTACAACCCACAACTACATTAAAAAACTTTAAAAATAACAGCATGTTAAGAATCTCGTCATTCCCGAAGT
>JAUXBW010000148.1 GCA_030619185.1 Methyloprofundus sp. | reverse complement strand
GGTACTTTGCATGGCTTAATGCGCGTGCGTAATTTTGTGCAGGATGATGCGCATATTTTCTGTGCAGAAAATCAGATTCAGGATGAAGTATCGACTTTTATAGATTTATTATTTGAAGTCTATAAGGATTTTGGCTTTGAAGATGTACTGATTAAGTTATCCACTCGCCCAGAAAAACGGGTGGGCTCTGATGAGGTCTGGGATAAAGCAGAAAAATCGTTAGAGCTTGCTCTGAATAACAAAGGCCTGGACTGGGATTTACAGCCGGGTGAGGGTGCTTTTTATGGGCCTAAAATTGAGTTTTCATTAAAAGACTGTCTGCAACGTGTCTGGCAATGCGGTACGATCCAGGTAGATTTTTCTATGCCGGGTCGATTAGATGCCAGTTTTATAGCTGAAGATGGCTCTAAGCAGGCGCCAGTAATGTTGCATAGAGCCATATTAGGGTCTCTGGAACGATTTATCGGCATTTTGATAGAGCAACATGCGGGAACTATGCCCGTATGGCTTTCTCCAGTACAAGTAGTCGTGTTGAATATTGCCAGTCGTCATGATGAATATGCTGAACAAGTCTATGCTGAATTAGAAAAACAAGGCTTTAGAGTAAAAATTGACTTGAGAAATGAGAAAATAGGCTTTAAAATTCGCGAGCACTCTATGCAAAGGGTTCCTTATCTTTTAATTATCGGTGATAAAGAACTGGAAGATCAAGCTGTGACGGTAAGAGCACAGAAAGGTGACGACTTGGGTAGTTTTTCAGTCGATGCTTTTGTACAACGAATGCAACAAGAAATTGAACAAAGAAAGTAATTTAGTAACCGGAGGAATAGGGTATCGCTTCTAAAAAAGATGCAACACGTTTAAATGATGCAATTACTGCAAGGCGTGTAAGATTAACAGGTTTGCCTGAAGGGCAAGGTGGCGTTATGTCACTGAGTGAAGCAAAGCAGTTAGCTGCTGGGGCAAATATGGATTTGGTAGAAGTTTCACCAAACGCTGATCCACCGGTTTGTAAAATCATGGACTATGGCAAGTTTTTATTCGATCAGAATAAAAAGATGGCGATGGCCAAGAAGAAACAAAAGCAGATTCAGGTTAAAGAGATTAAGTTCAGACCTGGAACGGACATTGGTGATTACAACGTTAAGTTACGTAATTTGACCAGGTTTCTTGAAGAAGGGAATAAAACCAAGATTACTGTACGTTTTCGTGGTAGAGAAATGGCGCATAGAGAGATTGGTATGAATTTACTCAAGCGTGTGGAAAAAGATCTGGAAGAACTGGCAGCAGTTGAACAATTCCCTAAAATGGAAGGTCGCCAGATGGTCATGGTTTTAGGACCAAGAAAGAAAAAATAGATCTTATTTAAATGTAGGATGTGCTGACAATAGGAAGCGCATCAATTGCTGAAAGATGCGCTTCGTGCCTCAACACATCCTACGGTTTTCCTTAATTTGATTGCAGTGATGCAGAGAGCGGGAAAGTTATATTATTGCTACTGTAGGAACTGTAGCCTTATCAATTCAGTCGGGCCAGTGCATTTTGCCTTGCTGAGTTTTTATATCAGGGATGTGTTATTTTTATATTAAATCGGAGAAAATAAATGCCAAAAATGAAAACCCATAGTGGTGCTGCAAAACGTTTTAAGCGTACAGCAAATGGCGGTTTTAAATGTGGGCAGTCACACCGTCGCCATATTTTGACTAAAAAATCGACTAAAAGAAAAAGACAGTTGCGTAAAGCAGCGACTCTTCATCAATCAGATGTGCGTATGACAGCACGTTTGCTACCTTATAGCTAATTTTTAGGAACAGAGAATGGCCAGAGTAAAACGTGGTGTAACAGCCAGAGCAAGACATAAAAAGATTTTAAAGCAAGCGAAAGGGTATTACGGAGCACGTAGCCGTGTCTATCGTGTTGCTAAACAAGCGGTTATCAAAGCGGGTCAATATGCTTACCGTGACCGTAAAAACAAAAAACGTACTTTCCGTGCTTTATGGATTGTGCGTATCAATGCGGCAGCAAGATTATGTGATATATCATATAGCCGTTTGATTAATGGTTTGACCAGAGCAAATGTTGCAATTGACCGTAAAGTTTTAGCGGATATTGCAGTACGCGATATGGATGCCTTTGCTGAAATTGCTAAAATTGCTAAAGCAAACCAGAGCCCACAATAAGAATAGCGTGAGTTATTCCTTTTGGAAGGTTTGAAAAAAGGGCTGAAAAGCCCTTTTTTTTGCTACGAAATATGTACAAAATAATGGCAGTTGTGGGTTCGAATTCATTCGTATCTACTGCTAAGTTGTTACTAAGGAACGTGCACGAAATAACTTCGACAACTAGCTTGTGTTTATATTCGTCTTCTGCGTTGTAGAAATAGTTGCCTAGCAGGTACGTAATTGTTGCTGCACGACGGAAGACGGACAAAAAGACCAACAAGACTGGATGATTATTTTTTCCATCTCCCTTAGCTAACAAACTTTAATTATTTCGTATATGTTTTGCCTTCTTTTTACCCTTTTAATATAAGCGAAAGAGCCGTGTCAGCGACCCTCGAAGAAATTCTAGCGCAAGCTTTACAAGAGCTTGCAGCAGCAAATGATTTACAGGCATTAGATCAAATCCGTGTGCAATATCTGGGCAAGAAAGGTGCTTTTACCTTACAGATGAAAGAACTCGGCAAATTAGATCCAGACCAAAGGCGCTCGGCAGGCCAGGCGATCAATCAAGTAAAAGCTGATTTTCAAAGCACGCTTGAAGAACGTAAAAATGCCTTACAACAAGCGGAGCTTGATGCGCGTTTAGTCAGTGAAACAATCGATGTGACTCTGCCAGGCAGAGGTCAGTTTGTTGCTGGTTTGCATCCGGTTACTTTGACCTTAAGACGCATTGCAAAAATCTTTTCCAGTGTCGGTTTTAAAGTAGAGGAAGGCCCTGAAATTGAAGATGATTATCACAATTTTGAAGCCCTGAATATCCCCTCACATCACCCGGCACGGGCGATGCACGATACTTTTTATTTTGATGCGCATACATTATTAAGAACGCATACCTCGCCGGTACAAGTTCGCGCCATGGAAAAGTATCAACCCCCTCTTAAAGTGATTGCGCCGGGGCGTGTTTATCGCTGTGATTCAGATGTCACGCATACGCCCATGTTTCACCAGGTCGAAGGTTTTCTGGTGGATGAAAATGTCAGTTTTGCTGATTTAAAAGGCGTGGTCTATGAATTTCTAAGAGCCTTTTTTGAAAAAGACATTCAGGTGCGCTTTAGACCTTCTTATTTCCCGTTTACCGAGCCATCCGCAGAAGTGGATATCGAATGTGTGATGTGTGATGGCCAGGGCTGTCGTGTCTGTAGTCATACTGGCTGGTTAGAGGTTATGGGCTGCGGCATGATTCACCCTGAAGTATTTAAATCAGTCAATATTGATACAGAAGAGTTTACCGGCTTTGCATTTGGTATGGGGGTCGAGCGACTGGCTATGTTGCGTTATGGCATCAATGATTTAAGGTTGTTTTTTGAAAATGACCTTAAATTTCTTGGCCAATTTAATTAAGGGAGGGAGTATATAATGCAATTTAGTGAAGCCTGGTTAAGAGAGCTAGTCAATCCTGCGCTGAATACTCAGGAGCTGGTCGAACAGATTACTATGGCTGGGCTGGAGGTTGATTCAGTCAACCCGGCCGCTGCCAATTTTACAGGTGTTGTGGTTGGGCAGGTAGTCTCAGTTGTTGCGCACCCCGATGCAGATAAATTAAGAGTTTGCAAAGTAGAAGTGGGTGAAAATGAGCCCTTGCAAATTGTCTGTGGAGCAAGCAATGTCCGTGAAGGTTTAAAAATACCCGCAGCACTGATGGGTGCAGTATTGCCGGGTGATTTTAAAATAAAAAAATCAAAATTACGTGGCGAACAGTCATTTGGCATGTTGTGCTCAGAAAAAGAGCTAGGCCTGGCGGCAGATGCAGATGGCTTAATGGAGTTAGTCGAAGATGCGCCTGTAGGGACTGATATACGTGAGTATTTAGCCTTAAACGATCAGTTAATTGAGGTTGACTTAACGCCCAATAGAGCTGACTGCTTAAGTGTAGAAGGGGTCGCCAGAGAAGTTGCGCTACTGAATCAAATAGAGTTTAACGTACCTGCAGTGCCCCTTGTTGTTATTGACCATCAAGATACATTGAATGTTAAAGTCAGTGCACCCGCTGCGTGCCCGCGCTATTTGGGGCGTTTAATAAAGGATGTTAATGTACAAGCAGCAAGCCCCGTATGGATGCAGGAGCGTTTGCGTCGCTCAGGTCTAAGAAGCCTGGGGCCTGTCGTCGATGTGACTAACTATGTGCTATTAGAAATGGGGCAGCCGTTACACGCTTTTGATGCTGCGAAATTATCCGGCGGTATTGAAGTCCGCCTGGCTCGTACTGATGAAACTTTCAGTTTATTAAATGATCAGGAAATTAAAGCTAACACAGAAACATTAGTGATAGCAGATGCTGAAAAGGCACTGGCTTTAGCGGGTGTTATGGGAGGCAGTGAATCTGCAGTATCAGAAAGTACCCAGGATATTTTTCTTGAATGCGCTTTTTTTAATCCCAGCTTTATGATGGGCAAGGCGCGTTATTATGGCTTACATACCGACTCTTCACATCGCTTTGAGCGAGGTGTTGATGCAGAACTACAAACCAGAGCGATCGAACGAGCTACTCAGCTTATAATCGAAATAGCTGGCGGAAGTGTTGGTGCGATAACAGAGGTAGTGGCTGAGGAACATATGCCGCAACGCTCCGCAGTGACCCTGCGTGAGCAAAGAATCAAGCGTATTTTAGGTGTTACACTCGCTGCAGAAGAAGTTGAAGGTATTTTGCAGCGTTTAGGTATGAATGTTGTAAAAGATGCAGACGGTTGGCAGGTAACCCCGCCTGGTTTTCGTTTTGATATTGAAATTGAAGCTGATTTAATTGAAGAATTAGGTCGTGTCTATGGCTATAATAACTTGCCACAAAGCAGTTTGTTAATGCGCTCTGCATTAAGCCAGGCACCGGAAGCGATTTTAGAAATTGATCAAATCAAAGACTTATTAGTGGGGCGTGATTATCAAGAAGCCATTACCTATAGTTTTGTCGATGAAGAGCTACAAAAAACGCTAGTACCCGATGACACGTATATAAAATTACAAAACCCGATTTCAACGGAACTGGCCGTTATGCGCACAACACTGTGGTGCGGTTTGTTGCAAGCGGCGGCCTATAATACTAAGCGACAGCATACACGAGTACGTTTATTTGAAGCCGGGCAGCGGTTTTTAGGTACTGACGTTGCGCAGCAGGAAAAAATGCTGGCAGGAATCGCATTAGGCTCAGTAAACCCTGAACAATGGGGAGAAAAAACCCGAAAAGTCGATTTCTACGATATAAAAGCAGATGTAGAAGCCCTGTGTGCCTTAACCGGGCGAGAAGTGCAGTTTATAGCTCAGAAGCATAGTGCATTACATCCTGGTCAAAGTGCAGAAATACAGACAATGGAAGGTCAATCACTAGGCTGGATAGGTATGTTGCATCCCACCCTGGAAAAGCAGCTAGGATTTGACGGCAATGTTTTCTTATTTGAGTTATCTCAAGACGTATTATTAGAGCGTAATGTTCCTGTCTTTAACAGCTTGTCTAAATTCCCGTCAGTGCGTCGTGATTTGGCGCTATTACTACAAGAACAAGTGTCATTTTATGCGGTCAAAAAGTGCATTGATGACTGTCAGGAAAAATTAATTAAAGAGGTCAAGGAATTTGATATTTACCGT
>JAUXBW010000129.1 GCA_030619185.1 Methyloprofundus sp. | reverse complement strand
ATGAGGATAAGGTGATGTTTTACCGCTTGAGTCCGGAGCAGGATCGAATTTGCCTGGGCGTTTCTGTGCAGACGGAAGATTTACTGTTTGTATAGTTGGTATCGTTAATAAACTGTATCTTTCAATCCTATATTTTTGCCATTATTATTTTTTCTAGGTAAGCTTGTTAAATGCAAGCTTAGGGTGTTATAATTTGTTGAATAATTGATACGGACTCCCTCGGTAGTTGAAAGTAACGTGTCGAAAGTGGAGGTTTGCTAACTGTAAGCTAAGTAGGTGCAGTGAATAGCTCGTCCTTTACCAGATTTTTTAAAGGCCCCTTTTTGGGGCTTTTCTGTTTCTAGGTGTTAGAAAACAGTGAGTTGGGTTGTGTATGGAAGGGGCTTTAGCCTCTTTTTTTATGTGTGCGAGAAAGTGAGGCGTAATGAAGCAGGCTCCTGAACATTTACTTGAATTAATAGAACCCGTGGTTGAAGGGCTGGGTTATGAATGCGTAGGCGTTGAGTATAATTCTCACCCTAAGCATGGGTTTTTGCGTATTTATATTGATGCTGAGCAAGGTGTAGGGATGGAGGATTGTACCAAGGTCAGCCATCAGGTAAGTGGGGTGCTGGATGTGGAAGACCCTATTGCAGGAGAATATAATTTAGAGGTTTCATCGCCGGGCATGGATAGGCCGCTATTTAAGTTAAAGCAATTTGAACAATTTATGGGTCATACCGTACAGGTGAATTTATTTAAACCTGTAGAGGGTAGACGAAAAATAACAGGGTTGATCGAAAAGGTTGAAGATAGCATGGTTTATCTGCAGCAGGATGGTCAGGTTTATAAAGTTCCATTTCAAGCGATGTCAAAAGCAAAGCTTGAGCCAGACTATTCAATATAAGGAGGTCTAGATGGCAGATAAAGATGTTTTATTGGTTGTAGATGTTTTTTCCAATGAAAAAGATATAGAAAAAGAAATTATTTTTCAGGCAATAGAATCCGCATTGGAAAGTGCGACTATTTCACGTTATGAATACCCCGTTTTAGCTCGAGTTTCTATAGATAGGGAGAGTGGTGCTAATACGACATACAGGCGTTGGCAAGTGGTGGAGGAAAGTGATGAATTTCCGGGTGGAATTGAATTCCCGACGACTCAAATCTCTCTACAAGTTGCGCAAATAGATGATCCAGAGAGTGAAGTAGGCGATTTTGTAGAAGATGAAATCGAAGCAACCGAATTTGGACGCATTTCAGCACAGGCAGCCAAGCAGGTTATTATCCATAAAGTGCGCGAGGCAGAACGTAAAAAAGTGGCTGATGCGTATATGGATAAAGTGGGTGAATTAGTGACGGGAGTGATTAAACGCATTGAAAAAGGGAGTGTCTATATGGATTTAGGCGGTAATGCGGATGCTTTTATTCCTCGTGAGCATATGATACCCAGAGAATCAGTCAGAGTGGGTGATCGTATTCGGGGGTATTTAAAAGAAGTGCGTACCGAGGTACGTGGTCCTCAGCTCTATGTTAGTCGTACCGCCCCGGAATTATTATTGGCCTTGTTTCGTCTGGAGGTGCCGGAGGTCGGTGAAGGTTTGATTGATGTCTTAGGTGCTGCACGTGACCCTGGTTCAAGAGCCAAGGTAGCTGTGCGCAGTAATGATCTACGCATAGACCCTGTCGGTGCATGTGTTGGAATGCGTGGGTCAAGGGTGCAGACGATTTCCAATGAATTGAATGGTGAGCGTATTGATGTCATTTTATGGAATGAAACTGAAGCACAGTTTGTGATTAATGCGATGGCACCCGCTGAAATTGAGTCTATCGTAGTTGATGAAGATAAGCATACTATGGATCTGGCGGTTTCTACAGATAGCTTGTCTCAGGCAATAGGGCGAGGTGGGCAGAATGTGCGCCTGGCAACCGAATTAACGGGCTGGGAACTTAATGTTCGTGATGCCGATGAAGTTAATAAGGATTCAGAGGAAGTGTTGCATAAGCTGGTTGAGGAGTTTACTCAACAGTTAAATGTTGATCGGGATATTGCGACAGTACTGGTTGAGGTTGGCTTTAATACGGTGGAAGAGATTGCTTACGTGCCGAGTAGCGAAATGCTGGAAATTGATGGCTTTGATGCGGAATTAGTGGAAACGCTAAGGTCACGTGCAAAAGATATTTTACTTATTAATGCGATTGCATCTGAAGAAAAAATTGAGACAGCAGAGCCCGCTGAAGATTTACTGACGATGGAAGGCATGTCAGCAGAGTTAGCATCCGAATTTGCGAGCAAAGGTATTATAACGATGGATGACTTGGCTGAGCAGGCGGTGGATGATTTACTTGACTTTGCAGGTGTGAATGAGGAAATAGCCGCTAAATTAATTATGAAAGCGCGCGAACCTTGGTTTGCTAATGAAAATAGCGAGGGTTGAAAATGAGTGATAAAACAGTACAGGAATTAGCAGGTATAGTTGGAATACCTCTGGAACGCTTGCTTGAGCAAATGAAAGAAGCGGGTATATCTGCGCATGCTGCAGATGATAAAATCAATGAAGACGAGAAAGTGACTCTTTTAAGCCACTTACGCAAGCGTCATGGTAAGGCTGAAGAGGGTGGTGAGGCAAGCGTCGCTAAAAAAGTGACCTTAAAGCGTCGTACGGTGACTTCACTGAAGCAAGGAACAGTGTCTGGAAAAGATACTAAAACGATTAATATTCAGGTGAATAAGAAAAAAACCTATATTAAGCGTGAAGATGCCATGTCAGATAAAGAGCGCGAAGAGTTAGAGCGTGTTAAAAAGGATCTGGAGGAACGTGCTCAAAAACAGGAAGTTGAAGAGCAGTTGCATAGAGATAAGGCGGCCAGAGAAAAAGCCGAACAAGAAGCTAAGCTAGCAGCAATAAAGAAGCTGGAGGATGAAGCTAGGGCCGAACGTGCAAAGAAAGAAAAAGAAACTGAAGCGGAGCGTCAGCAAGCTGAAAAAGCACAAAGACTAGAAGCATCTGTTGAACGTAATGCTGAAAAAGTACGCAAACAAGCCGCAGCAAAAAAAGCAGCAGCAGAAAGGAAAGCAGGAGGCGGAGCTGCGAGAAAACCAGTGCCCAGAAAACCTGCTGGAGCGGGTGCTGGGAAGCCGGGAGATAAGCCGGCAACAGTACATAGACGTGCAGATAAACCTGCTGGGGGTGCGAAGAGGCCTACGTATGGAAAAAAAGGCCGCAAAAAAGGTGGGCGAGGTAGGAATGAGAAAGAATTTGTTATCGATCCTAATGCTAAGCATACCTTTGAAATGCCGACTGAAACTGCGGCTAAGGATATTAGTATTCCCGAGAATATTATTGTTTCTGAATTAGCGCAGAAAATGAGTGTTAAAGCAGCTGAGGTGATCAAGCATTTGATGAAGCTGGGTATTATGTCGACTATCAATCAGAGCATCGACCAGGAAACAGCGGTTATTCTGGTAGAGGAGATGGGGCATAACCCGGTCATGACGAGTGAGGAAGATCATGAATCAGATATGTTGGCGGAGCATACTGAGACTGATGACCGTGATGAATTCCCAAGGGCACCTATTGTGACCATTATGGGGCACGTTGATCACGGTAAAACTTCATTATTGGATTATATTCGTGAAACCCGGGTTGCTTCGGGTGAAGCAGGTGGGATTACCCAGCATATTGGTGCTTATCAAGTTAAAACAGATCATGGCGCAGTGACTTTTCTAGATACACCTGGGCACGCCGCTTTTACAGCAATGCGTGCGCGAGGTGCGGATGTGACCGATGTGGTTATCGTGGTGGTGGCCGCAGATGATGGTGTGATGCCACAAACCAAAGAAGCGGTAGAGCATGCGCGTGCTGCGGGTGTGCCAATGATTATAGCGATTAATAAAATCGATAAAGCAGAGGCTAATCCCGATAAGGTGATGCAGGAACTGGCAGCCATTGAGGTGGTTCCGGAAGAGTGGGGCGGTGATATTCAATTTCTTAAAGTGTCTGCTAAAACAGGGGCAGGTGTTGACGAACTGATTGAGTCGCTAATTTTGCAAGCTGAAATTTTAGAGTTAAAAGCACCCAATGAAGGTAAAGCATCTGGTTTAGTGATTGAGTCCAGGTTAGATAAGGGACGTGGTGCCGTGGCGACTATCATGGTACAAAAAGGAATCTTGGAGCAAGGGCAGGTTGTACTGTGTGGGCATGAATATGGACGTATCAGAGCCATGTTTAATGAGGATGGTGCAAAGCTAAAACAGGCTGGGCCTTCTTCGCCAGTTGAGATTTTAGGTTTATCAGGGACACCAAATGCAGGTGATGATTTTGTTGTTGTGACCAGTGAGCGAGCGGCTAGAGATCTTGCGGAACACAGAGAAGATAAAACTAAATTAAGACATAATGCAGCTCAGCAAGCGTCAAAATTGGAAGAAGTCTTTTCTAAAATGGCTGCAGGTGAAACTTCGATCTTAAACGTCATTATTAAAACCGATGTACAAGGTAGTTTGGAAGCATTGCGTGAATCATTAGTTAAGCTTTCAACAGATGAAGTGTCTGTTAAAGTGGTTTATGGTGGTGTGGGGGGTATTAATGAAGGGGATGCCAATCTGGCACTGGCTTCGGGTGCGGTTTTAATCGGTTTTAATGTACGTGCCGATGCTACGGCTAGAAAATTAATTGCTGAAAAAGAAATTGACCTGCATTATTACAGTGTGATCTACGATGCTATTGATGATGTGAAAAAATCACTCAGTGGTATGCTTTCACCTGAGATTAAAGAAAAAATTGTAGGTCTGGCAGAAGTACGTGATGTTTTCCGTTCTCCAAAATTTGGTTCTATTGCCGGCTGTATGGTGATTGATGGCTTTGTTAAGCGTAATTTACCTATCCGCGTCTTGCGTGATAATGTGGTGATTTATGAAGGTCAGCTAGAATCATTGCGCCGTTTTAAAGATGATGCAAATGAAGTCAAAATGGGCATGGAATGTGGTATTGGGGTGAAAAACTATAACGATGTCAAAGTTGGTGACCAGATTGAGGTTTTTGAGCGTTTTGAAGTTCAGCGTGAATTATAATGGCTAGAGAGTTTAAGCGTAGTGCGCGTGTGGCATCACAAATGCAAAAGGAATTAGCTGTCATCATACAGCAGGGCATTAAAGACCCGCGCATTGGCTTTATTACGGTCAACGATGTTGAACTAAGTAAGGACCTCGCGACAGCAAAAGTTTATATTACTGCTTTAGGCACTGATAAAGAGGGGCAAAAGAATAATATAGGTTGGTTGAATGATGCCGCGCCTTATATACGCTCTGAAATGGGTAAGCGTATGCGCCTTAGAAATGTGCCTTATATAAAATTTTATTATGATGATTCTTTTGAAAAAGGCATGCGTGTTTCTGAGTTATTAGTTGATGTAAACCATTCTGCAGATGAATCTTCAGGTAAAGATTGAGATATGGCAAGGCGCAATAAAGGCCGCGATGTTCACGGTATTGTATTGTTAGATAAACGCCAGGGTATTAGTTCTAATAAAGCATTGCAAGAGGTAAAGCGTCTGTATAATGCCAATAAAGCAGGGCATACCGGGAGTCTGGATCCTCTGGCAACTGGCTTACTGCCTATCTGTTTAGGTGAGGCAACCAAGGTTTCTGCCTATATGCTGGCAGATGATAAGCGTTATCAAACGGTTATCCAGCTGGGTGTGATGACCGATACGGGAGATGTGGATGGCAACGTTCTGGAAGTTAAGCCGATTCCAGAAATTACTCCACTGCAACTTGAATCTTGTCTGGCGTCGTTTGTAGGAGAGATCGAACAAGTACCGCCGATGTACTCGGCACTGAAGCATCAGGGTAAGAAACTATACGAATTAGCGCGTGCAGGAATTACTGTCGAGCGTAAAGCGCGAAAAATCACCGTTTACGCTATTGAGTGCCTGGGTTTTGCAGAGGGTTTATTGACGCTGGATGTACAGTGCTCAAAAGGAACCTATATTAGAACCTTGGCTGAAGATATTGGCCACGCTTTATTGTGTGGTGCAACGGTAAAGGAGTTACGGCGTACGGCTGCCGGCATGTTCAGGCTTGAACAGGCTTTTACTATAGAGCAACTGCAAGCAATACCGGATGATGCTTTGCGCTCACTCATGATAGCCGTTGATAAACCATTGCATGACATTCCTGCGATAAATATTTCCCAGGCTGATGCTGACCTGGTTTTGCACGGGCAGCAAATATCAGTACCTAACGAGGGTTCTGGGGAGGGTTTGCGTCGCCTATATCATCAGCAACAATTTTTAGGCTTGGGTGAAATGTTAATGGATGCTAAAATACAGCCTAGAAAATTGTTTAATATAAATTAACTATTTTTCATGTTTCTACACCCTATCGTGGAAACATATTAACCAGAGCTAAAGCTCTTATAAAACTATAATCATAGGGATTAAAATGCCATTTACAGCAGAACAAAAAAAAGCAGTTGTTGAAGAATACCGTTTATCTGATACAGATACCGGGTCATCAGAAGTACAAGT
>JAUXBW010000055.1 GCA_030619185.1 Methyloprofundus sp. | reverse complement strand
CCCCTTGGTACGGTCAATTAAATCACCTACTAAAGATTCTAATTTAGCACGAGTTAATTTAACGTTTAAATGCTTGGGGCCCGATGCATCAGCCGTAACATACGGTAAGTTAACATCCGTCTGCTCGGCAGAAGATAACTCAATTTTTGCTTTTTCTGCTGCTTCTTTTAGACGCTGTAAAGCTAAGGGATCATTATGTAAATCAATACCATTGTCTTTTTTAAATTCAGACGCCAGATAGTCGATAATACGTAAATCGAAATCTTCTCCCCCTAAGAAAGTATCACCGTTAGTTGCTAATACTTCAAACTGGTGCTCGCCTTCCACTTCTGCGATTTCAATAATGGAAATATCAAAAGTACCCCCGCCTAAATCATACACAGCAATAGTAGAATCGCCCGGTGTTTGATCCATACCAAAGGCTAATGCAGCAGCCGTTGGCTCGTTGATAATACGTTTGACATCAAGACCCGCAACACGCCCCGCATCTTTTGTTGCCTGACGCTGTGAATCATTAAAGTAAGCAGGTACAGTAATTACCGCCTCGTTGACCTCTTCACCTAAAAACGCTTCTGCATCTTTTTTTAATTTCATCAATATGCGTGATGAAATTTCCGGTGCAGCCATTTTTTTACCATGACACTCTACCCAGGCATCACCATTTTCTGCTTCGATGATTTTATAAGGCACCATTTTGATGTCTTTTTGAACTTCTTTATCTTTAAAGCGACGACCAATTAAACGCTTAATCGCAAATAAAGTATTTTCCGGGTTAGTGACTGCCTGACGTTTCGCAGATTGACCCACTAATACTTCGTCATCTTTAGTAAATGCAATAATAGAAGGGGTTGTACGAGCGCCTTCGCTGTTTTCAATAACACGCGCTTTACCATTTTCCAGAACGGCAACACAAGAGTTAGTCGTTCCTAAATCAATTCCAATCATTTTAGCCATTGAATGCTCCAAAAAGGTTTATATTTTTTAAAAAGTTAAATCTGATATGTGGCTATAAAATTTTATTTCAAGCCTGCCCGTTAAAATGCCTCGATTTATGCAGCCGCTTGAGCAACTACAACCATGGCAGGACGAATCAGGCGACCATTCAAAACATATCCTTTCTGGAATACATTAATCACTGTATTCGGCTCAGCATCCTCTGCCGGTACCATAGTCATCGCTTGATGGAACTCCGGGTTAAAGGGCTGACCTAATGGGTCAATTGCTTCTATATTAAATTTAGCAAATACGGCTTCAAACTGCTTAATGGTTAAGTCACTACCCTCTTTTAACTTAAGCACTTCCGGGTCATCACTAGTCGCGGCCTGTATGCCTAATTCTAAAGAGTCAATCACACTTAATAATTCTTTGGCAAATTTTTCCAGACCATATTTATGCGCACTATCCAGGTCTTTTTGCGTACGTCTTTTCAGATTATCCATTTCTGCCTGAATGCGCAGGACTTTATCCCAGTTTTCAGCCGCCTTGCTCTCTGCTTTTGCCAACTGCTTTTGCAAATCGTCAACAGACAATTCGGCTTCCTCAGTTTCTAGCACTTCAACGATGTCTTCATTATCAACTTCAACAACTTGCTCAAAAACATCTTCAAGCAACTCACTCTCTGATTGAGACTCCGGGGATGGTTGATCTTTACTCATTTATTATAGCTCCAGAAAATATGGCACTTCGACTACGCTCAGTGTCCGTTGTACAGTGTTTTACTTCGACTTCGCTCAGTAGCTTTGCTCCAGTAACTGTTGCTCAGTGATACTTGTACGAAGTTCCAAGGTCACTGAGCGAAGTCGAAGTGTGCTTTTATCATGGGGATACTTATTTGCTATTCAAGAGCTAGTGTTTAAAGCAGCCCCTAATAATTTTGCAGTCACATCGACATAGGGGATAATTTTCTCATAGGCCATTCGTGTTGGCCCTATCACACCTAGCACACCAACCACCTCATCATTCACCGAATAAGAAGAAGTCACCAGGCTGCAATGATCAAAGGCCTGGTACCCGGACTCTTCACCGATATAAATTTGCACACCATCCGCCTCCAGGCACTTGTCCAGTAAATGAATAATGCCACGCTTCTGACTAAAGGCATCAAACAGACCTTTTAAGCATTCCATATCCGACAATTCGGCAAAACCCATTAAATTAGTTTCCCCGGAAAGAATATAGTCATCTTTATGTTCATCATGATTAAAAGCCATCTGCGCCATACTCACCGCATCCAGCATATTTTGGTTAGCACGTTGTTGGTCAGCCTGCATTTCCTTAAGTACTGCTTCGCGCACGGCTGCCAGACTCTGCCCGGAATATAATGAAGTAAGATAATTTGCTGCTTGTTGAAGTTCCGCAGCAGAAAATCTTTTTGCAGTATGAATAATCCGGTTATGTACTTCATGCTCATTGGTGACAAAAATTACCAGCACCCGGGTATTGGATAAAGATAAAAACTCTATATGGCGCAAACAAACCAGTTCCTGGCGCGGCAATGTAACCACCCCGGCCATATGCGTTGTTTCGGATAATAGTTTAGATGCCATATCCAGTGCGTTATCATGCTCAATAGCATCAAGGCCTTTATGTAAGCGATCAAGTTCCTGTTCATGCAAAGGCTTTACTGATAATAGAGTATCAACAAAAAAACGATAACCATTGACTGTCGGTATTCGTCCAGCCGATGTATGCGGGGAATGAATCAAACCCAGATCTTCAAGGTCTGCCATCACATTACGAATAGTCGCCGGACTCAGGTTTAAATCAGAATCTTTTGACAAAACGCGCGACCCCACAGGCTGGCCGTCATGAATATAACGCTCAACCAGCGTTTTTAATAATTGTTGTGAACGTTCGTTTAGTTCGGGAGTTATTGCCACATCTGCCTCAAATAATAATTACCAGTACAGCACCTATTGTTAGCGCCGACCAGACAACTACATTACATTCATTATAAAAAATAGGTGCTGCACAAGCACTGTCGTTGTGCGAGTGACAGCGAAGAAAAATAACAGCTTATTGTGCAAGAAGCAATATTGTTAGTGCTAGTTTAGACCTAAACCAAATCCTGGCTTGCTAAATATTCTTCATAGCTACCACGGAAGTCCACAATACCTGTCGGCGTTAACTCCAGAATTCGGGTAGCCAGGCTAGAGACAAATTCACGGTCATGACTAACGAAAATCAAAGTGCCCGGATAATTTTCCAATGCCAGATTCAACGCTTCAATGGATTCCATGTCCAGATGATTAGTAGGCTCATCCAGCAATAGAATATTATTGCGTCGTAACATCAGCTTGCCAAAGATCATCCTGCCTTTTTCACCACCCGAGAGTACACCCACCTTTTTATCAATATCATCCTGGGTAAATAATAGACGACCCAGTGTACCGCGTATGACTTGATCATCATCACTCGCTTGCCGCCATTGCTCCATCCAGTCAAATAACTGTTTATCCTGTACAAAGTCAGCCGCGTGATCCTGTGCGCAGTAGCCTATATCTGAGTTTTCAGACCATTTAACCGTACCGGCTGTTGGTTCCGTTTCACCCGCCATGCATTTTAATAAGGTCGTTTTACCGATGCCGTTAGGACCGATAATGGCTATACGCTCGCCCACCTGTACCATCAGATCAAAATTACTAAACACCTCTTCATCATAGCTTTTCGCCAAACCCTCTATTTCTAGTGCCAGTCTATGGAGTTTTTTTCGTTGCTCAAAGCGGATAAACGGATTTTTGCGGCTCGAAGGCTTGATCTCAGTCAGGTCAATTTTTTCTAACTGTCTTGCACGCGAGGTCGCTTGTTTTGATTTTGAAGCATTGGCAGAAAAACGGCTGACAAAGGCTTTTAGTTCAGTGATTTTTGCCTGTTTTCTGGCATTATCAGTCTGCAATTGTTCAGTGACCAAAGTTGAAGCAGTCATATAGTCATCATAATTACCTGGATAAAGGCGTATTTCACCATAATCCAGATCAGCCATATGAGTACACACACTATTCAAAAAATGGCGATCATGCGAAATAATAATCATGGTGCACAAACGCTCATTTATAATATCTTCTAACCATCGAATAGCATTAATATCAAGGTTGTTTGTCGGCTCATCCAGCAACATGATATCGGGTTCAGAAAATAACACCTGCGCCAGTAAGACACGCAATTTCCAGCCGGGAGCAACTGCGCTCATTAATCCGTAGTGCTGCTCAAGTGGAATACCCAGACCCGCTAATAACTCCGCTGCCCGCGCTTCTGCCGTATAACCATCCATCTCGGCAAATTCAGACTCAAGTTCGGCGGCACGCATACCATCTGCTTCCGTCATTTCCGGGTTTGCATAAATGGCATCACGCTCTGATTTTACTTTCCATAACTCTTCGTGACCCATAATAACCGTATCCAGTACAGCATATTGCTCGTAAGCAAACTGATCCTGTTTTAATTTACCAATACGTTCATGCGGATCTTTGGAAAGATTTCCCGCGGAGGACTCCAGATCGCCCCCTAGAATTTTCATAAAGGTTGATTTACCACAGCCATTAGCACCAATGAGGCCATAACGGTTACCGTTACCAAATTTAACGGAAACGTCTTCAAAGAGTGGCTTAGCGCCAAATTGCATGGTGATATTTGCAGTTGTAAGCATGTTTATAATCTAGGTAGATAAAATGAAGACGACTTGTACAGCACCCAGTAAGTTCCGTTAAATATATTGTAAATTTATATGAGTGTTAAACTTTAGACGGGAGCTTGTTAGTTCTATTTACTGGGTGCTGTACTAGTCTGGAAAACGTTAAAAAAAGCGGTATTCTACGCGATTTCTAAGCCTAAAGATAAGTAAATCAAAGAATGTCCGTGAATGGGCCTATACTTCTATTAAAAGCTTGTAAATAACAGGAGTGAAAAAGCTTTAGCTTTTTCTAGTGTCAATAATAGTTGTAGCTGCGCACTCCCTATAGTTTCCTCTGTTTCTTTGCCTATGCGACCCATCTATCTTTTACAAACCTTCTTTCTGTTAGTACTGGTATACCTCTCTACCGCACTCGCTATTGAGAAACCCGCGTTAATGCTAGCCAAAACCTTTCTGTCGTCAGTTGATGTATCTGAATACTGGATCAGTGAAAAACTTGATGGTGTCCGTGCTCGCTGGAATGGTCATCAGCTAATTTCCCGGGGAGGGAATCAGCTAAGCGCACCACTATGGTTTATAAAAGACTTTCCAGAGACACCCTTAGACGGCGAGTTATGGGTCGCAAGACGGAAATACCAACAAACTGTTTCAATTATCAAAAAACAGCAAGCACATATCGGCTGGCAAAAAGTTAAATTTATGGTATTTGACTTGCCAGCTCATCACGGGACTTTTTCAGAGAGAGTGGCAGCCATGCGGCATTTTGCCAAACAAACCACATCTGCATACCTTGAATTTATTCCCCAGTATCGACTGAAGTCTAATGATGTACTTATGCAGCACCTCAATACGGTTATCAGACAGGGTGCAGAGGGGCTTATGTTACACCACCAGGCAGGGGTTTATCATAGTGGCCGAAGTTCTGACCTGCTTAAATTAAAGATTTTTACTGATGCAGAAGCTGTTGTGACTGGATATCGTGCCGGAAAAGGGCAGTTTTCCGGCATAATGGGAGCCATCAAGGTTAGCACCGAATCGGGAAAAGTTTTTTATATCGGTAGCGGCTTTAGTCATCAGCAAAGGAAAAATCCGCCTGCTATCGGCAGTACAATCAGCTTTCGCCATCAAGGCTTTACGAACAGCGGAATTCCGCGATTCGCGGTGTTTATAAGGATGCGTGACGAACCCTGATCTCAGCCCATTACAATCAATATATTATAGATTTATCAAGGTAATTAAGTGATACCACAGCGTAGGTTGGATGAGCGATAGCGTAATCCGACAAGGCATAGCACGGTGCTTTGATCATCACTAATGATAAAATTCAACCAACCCGGTTTCAATATCATACATTGCGCCAACTATGCCGATTTCACTTCCCGCTTCCATATCCCGCAGCACCTTACTTCTTTGCTTGATTTGCTCAACCATCATTTCTACATTGCGCTCGGCGACCTGATCTTCCATTGGATAGTCTAAGGTACTATTTTCAGTAATCTCACCCTTTTCAACTGATTCTACAGCTGGTTGAATTTTATCCAGCAAGCCGGTTAAATTGCCTAGCTTTGCTCCGGTACACGCACCTTTTACCGCGCCACAGTGCGTGTGCCCCAATACCACAACCAACTTGGATCCAGCCGCCTTACAGGCATATTCCATACTTCCCAGAATATCCTCATTAACCACATTCCCGGCAACCCGGACACTAAATACATCACCCAAGCCCTGATCAAAAATTAACTCTGCCGAGGTACGTGAATCAATACAGCTTAAGATAATGGCAATAGGAAACTGCCCTGCTACGGTTTCGTCTGCCTGTTCTAATAAATTACGATTGTCTCTAAGGCTATTAACAAATCGACTGTTACCCGATTTCAATATTTCCAGCACTTCCACAGGCGTTAAAGCCTGTTGGGCTTCTTTACTAATTGGCAATGCGCGTTCAACAGGCCTTAAAAAACCAAAACCACGTAGATTCTGTGTCACCAGGTTAATATTTTTGCGTTTCGCTTCTATTTTAAAATTCTCGATAATTTCATAGACATCAAAATCTATATATTTTGAATTGGTCGCATCAATAACAGCATCAGAATTATCGGGTAAATGATTGAGGAGCTTTAATATATTCGCCTTATTCAAAAACGAAACATTTTCTGAAAGGGTAATAATGTTTTTATTCGCTTTTTGCTGCTCTTGCAAATAAAAGGCCACTTTAAAATTTTCCAGTAAAATAAAAATCAGGGCAAATCCTAAACCAATACCAATACCTGTTAGCATATTTGAAAAAATCAGCCCCAATATAGTCGCCATAAAGGGAATAAAGTGATACATGCCAACTTTATACATGGTTTTAAATAACGCAGGCTTAGCTAATTTATAGCCGACAACTAATAAAATGGCCGCCAAACTTGACAAAGGTATCTTATTTACTAAGTCAGGAATCAAGAATATCGCTATCAGCAAAAATCCCCCTTGCATGATGGCAGACATTTTAGTTCTACCGCCCGATTGAATATTTGCTGAACTACGGACTAATAACTGCGTCATGGGTAATCCACCCAGTAAACCAGAGCAAATATTCCCCACACCTTGCGCTTTAAGTTCTCGGTTGTTCGAGGTAACTCGCTTATAAGGATCCAGTCTATCGATTGCTTCAACGCATAACAAAGTTTCCAGACTAGCGACTAGCGCGAGCGTTATCGCTACATGATAAATAGCGGGATTGTTAATTTGGGAAAAGTCAGGGAAGGTGAAAAAGCTGGCTACGTCACTTAGCGTCGCAGCAACAGGCAAATGCACCAGGTGATTACCACTCAAAGACCACTCAGGTATAACAGCAATAAACAACTGATTTAATAAAACGCCTGCTATAACCGCAACCACAGCACCATTTAGCCATTGACTAAAGCGGAATTGTTTAAACCAGCGAGCGTCCCAAAGCAGCAAAAGTCCTAGACACACGATACTAACAATAACGGCTCCTGGAGCAATAAAATCAAGCATATGTCCCAGCTCAGTCAAAGTTGTATAATCATCACCCTGAATAAATGTCATATCTCCCTCATAATCCTTGTCATAACCCACTGCATGTGGAATCTGCTTAAGAAAGATAATAATACCGATACCTGATAACATTCCTCTAATAACAGCAGACGGAAAATAATACCCAACAATGCCCGCACCAAGATAGCCTATAACTAGCTGAATAATACCTGCCAATATCACGGCGACCAGTACTGCATCAAAACCCAGCTCCTGAATAGCCGCAAACACTATGACAGCCAAACCGGCAGATGGGCCACTAACGCCTAGTGCTGAATTACCCAGACTTGCAACGACAAGCCCACCGACAACGCCTGCAATCAATCCTGAGAACAAGGGAGCCCCCGAAGCAAGTGCGATACCTAGACACAGAGGTAGTGCCAATAGAAAAACAACAACACTGGCTGACAAGTCATAACGCAAACTGGATTTATAATTCAATAACCAGTCATTGTCTGTTAATAAGGGCTTTCTAATCATTTTCTGCTTTTCCTATCTAAATACATTAAAGCCATGCCTTGTAAGCTATACAGGGATATGTTCCTGGCAAATTTTATCACTATCACTTTTGCTTAATTTTTCTTGAGTTAATTCACAGAAAAAACCGCTGGGGTTTCTACTAAAGTTCATACATGTTTTACAGATGCCAAAAGAATTAAACTCGTTGGCTTTTTGCAGTGCTCTAAGAGCCTCAATAAAAACCTCTTCACCTGCCGCAATTGACTTATTATCCTGTATAATCGCCTCCGCTTTATTGAATAGCTCTGTGGGCTTTACTTTCTTAATAATATAGCGCCCCCGGATAAGCAATTGAATATGAAAAACACGCTTATCCGAGTTATCCTGTGTTTTTTTAATCAACTCTCTTTTTTCAAGGATCATCAGTGACTGCGACACAGTTCCCCGGGTCATACCTAGATAATTTGCTATAGCTGCAAGAGTATCGCTGTATTTATTACATAAAGATAAATATTCCAAAACCTGAAAATGAACTAACTGTAATTTCAGTTCAGTGCAATTTCTTCGCTCTTCCGAACGAATCAGTGCCGCCATGCACTCAATGACTTCGAAAATATTCGCTTTATTCATAAGCTTAAATGTACTGCCATTCCCCGCTTTAAACGGTTGCGACTGGGAAGCTTTTTGCAACGCGCTAAACACATGGTTAAACATGCGTATTTTGGGGGGGGCAATTGACTCTCTTTTAAAAAAAATATTTGCTTTGTTCAACAGTTCTGACGTGCGGGCTTTACTTAATATTGCACTACCTGATGGAAGTAAATCAACATGAATAATTCGTTTATCCAGCTCATCTTTATGCTTTTCTATATAGCCTTTTTTTTCCAGAACAATCAAAGACTGCGAAACCGTCCCTCGGGTCATACCAAAATAAGAGGCAGTAGCAGCCGGGGTATCCGTATATTGAGTAGACTGCGATAAATAATCTAATACTTCAAAATGCACGAGTTGTAACCTGATGTGAGCGCATTTTCTTCGTTGTTCTGAGCGAATCAATGCAGCCATACACCTTACATATTCAAAGATATTTTCTTGTTGCATAAATTAATTAAGGCTATGTACTCATTAAGTGTTTGTGTTCGCCTAAGTTATTGTTTTTACATGAATCATAGTAATAGATAAATGCCAGAAATCATTAGCCTTTTTAGTCTTACCAACAGCTAATGCAGACATAACCTTAATTAATCTTGAAATGTAAACAGCCCACGTTAATTCAGAAAAAATGAGTGGATATTCTGCGATTATGGAGCGCACTAACTATAAGATGCTATGCACTACTAACAATCAGTGTAAATTTTCCTGATTACGTACAACTCACAGCCAAATTAAAATAAACTTTAAACATCAGTATGTTAAGAGTCTCGTTATTCCCGAAGTCTTTTATCGGGAATCTTTGTTTACCCACGAGATTCCTGCTAAAGCATGTGCCCACGCTTGACTGGGTAGCATGCAGGAATGACGAATATAGCTGAGAGTTATGGGTAATCAGGAAATTTTTTGCTGACTATTATAACTGATGCATTCCTAGGTGATTAGGGCATAGCTATCATATCACGTAAAATACATACATTAGCCATATCCATTTAAGCCTATTCGTGTCTTTCAGCCGCTATTAACATGATAGCGCAAAGCTTGAAAGTCGACACTCAAACAAACAACACTCATCGTATTTTTCAAACTGAGTACAGACAGTTATGAATTTTCCTGTCTATACCCATGTTCGCATTGCGTGAAGTTATTCAGGGAGAATACTGGCCACACCGTTATCAACCTTTCCCAGGTAGCATGCCTACTGTGCCTGGCTTAATTCGCTTACATGTTACGACGACATCCTGAACATGACATTTTTGCAAGTCCTTATTGTCTGAGCATGCATTACATGCAACTTCGCCGTCATTTTTAATCCCATCTAAATGCCAGCCATAACCTTGTG
>JAUXBW010000202.1 GCA_030619185.1 Methyloprofundus sp. | reverse complement strand
CAACAATTAGCAGGTGTTACCATGAAGGAACCGGGTGTTTCACGTATGGTAGCGGTAGATATTCAAGAAGCAGTAGCAATGGCAGAGAGTTAAAAATGGATAAAGATTTATTGAGAATGGTCATCATTGCGGTCGGTGCGGTGGTTATTATTGGTATGGTTCTATGGGGGCTATTAAGAGAGCGGTCAAAACGAAATGGAATCAATTTTTATGATAACCATGACCCGTTGGATAATATAGACCCAAGCCTGGTAGTGAGTACTGAGGATGATGATTTTGAGATAGTACCGTTAAGCACGGGAGATAATAATGGCGTACAAGTTAAAACACGCTTAAATTCAGAATATGTGCAGGATGCGCAACGTGGTGGTGTTGAGGACAGTGATCATGCACAAAGGGTTGAACCCGAACAAGCTATTGATGGGAACACGCCATTGCCTACGCTTATACAATTGAGTATTGTGGCAAAGAAAGCAGAGGGCTTTACGGGGATCCAGTTGTTAGAAGCGTGTGAAAATGTTGGTTTGATTTATGGTAGCGTTAAGGTTTTTGAAAAACTGGATGACCTAAATCAGGTTGATTATGCGGTGGCCAGTATGGCAGAGCCAGGGGTTTTTCCTGATGATGATTGGGAAAACTATGTATGCCCCGGGGTTACCTTCTTTATGCAACCTAGAGAAGTAGGAAATGCAGCGCAAGTTTTTGCAGAAATGATTGAAACGATTGGCCAGTTATCGCTTGTTCTTCAAGGCGAGGTATTGGATCAAAATCAGCAAACCTTAACAGAAGATGCTTTGCAACAGCTAAAGGCAAGTCTGGTTTAAGGGTGGTTTACTGAACTAGAAAATAGTCCAAATACAGATGTCCAATATAGATATATTATTAAAAAAATTTCATCAGCTTTCCGCAGATGAGCAGCAGATTCTGTTGTCACTTTCGATTTTGTTTGCTCCCGTTGGACAGACACGTTTACAAGAAATTTTAAGCGTTTTAAATTGTGTGCCGCCAAAGGTTGCTAAGTTAATTGCAAAACCATTAAGGGAAAAACTAGTAAGCGAAGGGTTAATAGAAGTAACCGCACATGGTTGGCGTTGTGTGACGGGAGGGTTTAGTGAAGTGTTAATGAGAATAGCATTTCAAGAGTCCCCTGAGTTGTTTGCCAAGTTAGCAAAGTTTAGTCTAGCCAGTAGAGGGTATATACCTAGGGAACTACGGTTAATAGATAGAGTGAGGCAACTGCGCTTTTTTCTGTATTTACATGACGATAAGCAGTTTAAAGGATGTTTTCAGGAAATAGAATATGAATTTCCTGAAGAAGCAATGTCTGCTCTGGCACTACTTTTTTTCTCTCCTTTTGATCTGGCCTGGTTTGAATCAGTCAATATTAAAATTAAAGCATTTGTTTTATCAAGTTATGCTGAACACGGGGTTCTGAATCTAGAGGATATCAGTTTCCCTTTGCAATTACTAGAGGACAGTATAATATCCGGTGGTGATAGTACTCGTGCGGCCTTGCTTTCATTTGCTGAATATAAAATTGTACTGGGCCATAGTCAGGGCATAGAAAACCTGATTAAACTGGACCATTCGGTTCGTGGTTTAACGCTAAGAGGCAGCTTATGCTTTTTAGGAAATCGTAATGATGCCGCACTGGAGCATTATGTTGCCGCAGTGCAACAATTTAAAAAGCAAACACGCAAACGTAATGTTTGTTTGCCTGGCATACATGGGTACTTTTTTAATCTTGCCTTACTAAAAAACCGAGAGCCTGAAAATTTAAATGACTTGAAAAAGCAACTAGCAATTATCGTTAAGTCCAAAGAGCAAGATTATTTCCTGGATGCACAAATAAGGTTGCAGCAGGGCGTTAATGTTATTCTGGGCCAGCAACGCTATATAGAGGGTGAAGCTACTTTGTTGCAGCAAATAAATGAGCCCTACGAAATTCTGTTTTATAGTCTGATATTGTATTGGTGTGATTTACTTTCCCTAAGCAACGAAAATGATACAAGGTTTTTACAACAGTTAGCAACATGTAGTATCCAGGCGGACCGAGTAGGGGCATCATTTTATGCGGCTGTGAGTGCAACACTGCTACAAAAACTGGCCATAAAAGATGCTAAGATTAAACGCCTTGCTGTTAAGTATAAAAATGCGAGTTATGTTCATATCGTTGATTTAGTGCCGCGTGTAGAAAAATGGGAAAGGGCATTACAGGCTCTAACGCAATTAAATACGGTAACATCTGATGAGTCGGGTAGTATGCGTGCCGAATCTCGAATGGTCTGGTTATTATCATTGGATGACAACTTTGCGACTATCGAGCCACGAGAACAAAAAATAGGTAAATCTGGTCGTTGGACAAAAGGTCGTCCTGTTGCTTTAAAACGACTGGTCTATGAGCGAGAAAACTTTGATTATTTAACGGATCAGGACAATCTCATTTGTAAGCAGATTGAAGTAGAGCATGAATCAAATTATTACGGTTATGGACGTACCGAATATTATTCTTTGCAGGGTAATGCGCTTATTGCAGTGATAGGACACCCGCATGTTTACTGGGCGAAAGCAGATAAATATGATACACCGATTAGTATCAGTAAAGCAGAGCCCCAGCTGCTTGTGACTAGCAAAGCAAAAAACCTATTGATTTCTTTACACCCTGTAATCAGTGATGAGTCATTAGTCGCTGAGCGTACGGCAGATAACGAATTAAAGGTCTATCAAATTAGTGCTCAGCACCGCCAGGTGGCTGACATATTAGGCCAGAAAGGTTTAACTGTTCCGCAGAAAGCCAAACAACAAGTCATCGACTCAATTGCAGCAATCGCCTCTACCTTAACGGTGCAGTCAGATATAGGTATCGGTGGACAAGTTCAGAATATTGAAAGTGTAGACGCTGATGCCCGCTTGCATATGCACCTACAACCTATCGGTGAAGGCTTGCAAATTGAAGCCTTTATCCAGCCCTATACTGATGCAGGCCCTATTTTTAAACCTGTAACAGGGGGGTTGACGGTTGTTGCAGAGATCAATGGTAAACAAGTGCAAACTACGCGCGATTTTGCAATTGAAAAGCAGCATCTGGCACAATTATTAAAACAGTGTCCCGAATTGTATCAATCAAGTGACCTAAAGTGGACTCTAGATGATCCTGAAATGGCATTAAATGCTTTGCTGCAAATTCAGGATATTGATGATTATGTTGTGCTGGAATGGCCTAAGGGGCAGAAAATTAAAGTAAGCCGTGAAGCAGGGCTACAGCAGGCCCATTTTTCTGTGCGTAAAGAAAAAGACTGGTTTAGCGTGGAAGGTGAAATAAAAATAGATGATGAGCAAGTCTATGATATGCAGCGTTTAATCAATTTATTAAACGCGAACTCTGGACGTTTTTTAAAGCTGGAAGATGGACAATTTGTGGCACTCACCAGCGAATTGCGCCAACGCCTGGATGATATTGCGGGTTTGGGGGAGCAAAAAGGAAATAAATTACACTTCCATGGTCTAGCAGCACCGGTTTTAAATGAGGTGCTGGAAGGCATGGATGTTAAGGCAGGTAAGCAGTGGAAAGATCAGCTTAAAAAACTGGAATCTATGGCGGATTTAGAGCCTGAAATTCCGTCTACTTTGCAAGGTGAGTTGCGTGATTACCAGGTGGAAGGCTATCAATGGATGGCGCGTTTAGCGCACTGGGGCGCGGGTGCTTGCTTAGCGGATGATATGGGGCTAGGTAAAACCATTCAGGCACTCAGCTTGATATTATCTCGTGCGACCTTAGGGCCCACGCTGATTTTAGCACCAACGTCAGTATGTATGAACTGGCTAGACGAAGCCCAGCATTTTGCCCCGACACT
>JAUXBW010000191.1 GCA_030619185.1 Methyloprofundus sp. | reverse complement strand
TTAGAAGGTGAGTGTGAAATGACACCTGCAGATGGCGGCCCTTCAACTACTTTCAAAGCGGGTGACTTAGTGGTATTTCCATTAGGCTATAAAGGTACTTGGGAAGTGAAAAAAGCACTTAAAAAGCGCTTCAAACACAGCGGCGGCAACCTTGTGAAATGTACTTTTAACCGTTTGAAAATATTGTTAAATTTCACTAAATCAATCATGAAATGAAGTTCACTTCCATTATTCCCACAATAATGGCTTTTGATATTTTGACAAGTTCAAGTTCAAGGGGGCAGCGAGCTGACCCCTTGATGCTAGCTTGAGTCCGAGGCAAAGCTATATATACATTCAAGATAAAATTAAAAGTAGGCATCCTTCATTTCTCAGTTGACACTTTTGTATTTAACAAGCGTAGCCCGTATGAAGCTTCAGCGTAATACGGGAAAATCAGTGCTTCGAATGCCCCGTATTCCGCAAACTCCATACGGGCTACTTTTTTATTCTTGATTCATATGGATTATCAAAGTGTAAATGGTTTAGTAACAAGAAATACTAAAGAGGGAGGCTGAACGGTTACGTTATTACTTGTAGCGATCTACCGGTCATCAAGCTACCCGTTTTTTCCGATACCAAAAAACACCGATTAAAAGAAACGCTAGCGAAAAAATCAGGATATTAGCTTGTTTTATATAGTTAATAACACTTTCTCCATAGTGATAATACAGAGTAAAGAAACTAATAGTTGAGATGGTACAGGCGAGCAAATCAGACAAGGCGAATTTAAAAAAATTCATTTTTCCCAGACCTGCGGTTAAAAACAGGGCATTTCTGACTCCAAAGGGGATAAATCTGCCCAGGATTAAAGTGATCACACCAAATCTTTGATAAAAGGCTGAAATTTTAGTAATTCTTTCTGGAGGTACCATATTGGCAAAAAAACGTATTTCAAATAATTTTGGCCCCAGAAACCTGCCTAAGCAATAGCAGATTAAATCTGAAAAATAAGCACCCAGATAGACCCCGATAAATAAATGGGGTAAATAATCAGGGTACTTGCTAGCCAACAGGGCGGAAATAAAAATCATCGCATCTTCAGATACCGGGATGTTGAGGCCAGCTAATAGTAAGGCACCAAAAATAATAAAGTGGGCATACTGGATATTAGCCTGAATAAGTTGCAGTAGTTCTTCCATCTTTTTTTGGGGATGATTTATCGTTTAATGTTTAATTGATTATTGAGATACGGTATTTCTGATCATGTGCAGGTTGAACTACACTATAAGCTATAATTCCATTCTCTGCCGATTATTGCAAGGCCATTTACGGGCAGACTTATTCTGCTTTTCTGCACAAATGCCACAGAGATAACATATATGTCATACCTAGATGATCCAAGAGTATTTCTTGCAACCGAGAGAACTTTATTAGCATGGATACGCACTGAAATATCCATTCTTGCAATTGCCTTGTTAATGAAGAAGTTTGGTATTGGAGAAGCAGTCACCCATCAGGGGCAATTAACATCCATAATTTTTATCTTATGTATTATTACGGTCATACTTTCCATCCTGTCTTTTATTCAGACATGGATATCAATTTCTAAATTATCCGACCAGGAAATCCCCGGTCCTTTGGCTAAGCCAATCGTGCTGTTGGCGGGTCTTGTTTCAATTATTATCAGTGTGGGTGCAACGTATATTTTTATGTCATTCTAGGTGGTAAAGACAAAAAAATTAACGCTGATTTTTAGCTTCTAACTCAGCAATCACTTTATCTAAAGAACCTGAATCCTTAATCATCTGGCTAAAAGACTCCCGGTTGCTAATCACCAGGCTGATACCTTCAACTTTTAAATCATAGATTTTCCACTGCTCATTACGACGCACCATGGAATAATCAATTTTTGCATTTGCTTTACCTGATTGGGATACGATAGTTTTAACCGTGGTGGTTTTATCGCTGGCTTTTAATTTTAAAGGTAAATAGTCTATAGTCCAGTTGTCAAATTGTTCGGTAAAGGTTGTTGAGTAGGTATTGACCAGCAAGTTTTTAAAAGCAGCGATAAATTGTTTTTTCTGTTGTTTGCTGGCTTTACGCCAATGTTTGCCTAAAACCAGCGCGGACATCCGCACAGTATCCACATTTGGAAAAATAGCTTCATCAACGAAGTTGTGGATTTCGGTTTTATTACTGGCAAATTCCGGATCTTTAAGTTTACCCAGCAAAGCGCGTGATGTATTTTCAATCACTAACTGCGGAGCCAGCAATTTTTCAGTTGCAGCTGATGCCTGTGTGCTTAGTAATAAGAAAAATGCAAGAAAAAAAGTACGGGGTAATAATTGCGTAGTCATAGTGGTTCAGGGTTTTAGTATGCAGTGTGTTTTCGGTACAATGTATCGCAATTGTAAGTGATCTTTATATTTTATAAATAAACGGTATGAATAATAGCATTAATTTTCCAAAAATACGTATGCGTCGTATGCGTTATCATGATTTCTCCCGACGACTGATGTCGGAAAACCAGCTTTCATGCAATGACTTGATCTACCCTTTATTTGTGATTGAAGGTGAAAATAAAAAAGAAGCCATTGCTTCTATGCCAGGAGTGGAGCGCTTATCCATTGATCTGCTAGTACAGGAAGCGAAACAGTGCTTCGCTTTGGGCATTCCTATGTTAGCTTTATTTCCAGTGACACCTGCGGGTGTTAAATCAGAGGATGCGGCAGAAGCTTATAATCCTGATGGACTTGCACAACGTGCAGTACGTGCAATAAAAGCGGCCTGTCCTGAGTTAGGGGTGATGACTGATGTTGCTTTAGATCCATTTACTGCACATGGGCAGGATGGACTGATTAATGAACAGGGCTATGTCGTTAATGATGAAACGGTGGCTGTTTTGGTTAAACAGGCACTTTCGCATGCTCAGGCTGGTGCGGATGTGGTCGCCCCTTCAGATATGATGGATGGACGCATCGGTGCGATTCGTGAGGCACTGGAATCAGCTGGCTATATAAATACACAAATTCTAGCTTACTCCGCTAAATATGCCTCCAGTTTTTATGGACCTTTCAGAGATGCGGTCGGTTCTGCCGGAAATTTAGGAAAGGGGAATAAATACAGCTATCAAATGGATCCGGCTAATTCGGATGAGGCTTTACGTGAAGTGCAGCTGGATTTACAGGAAGGTGCGGATATGGTGATGGTTAAACCAGGGATGCCCTATTTAGATATTATTCGCCGGGTAAAAGATGAATTCGGGGTGCCGGTATTTGCCTATCAAGTCAGTGGTGAATATGCCATGCTTAAAGCCGCGAGTCTTAATGGCTGGTTAGATGAAAAACAAGTAGTTTTAGAATCCTTATTATCTTTTAAGCGTGCGGGTAGTGATGCGATTTTGACTTATTATGCCAAGTCAGTTGCAACGTGGCTGAAGGAGCAGCAGCGATGAGCCAAGTAGACCAATATGCTGTTTTTGGCTCACCGATCAAGCATAGTAAATCGCCACGTATTCATCAGTTATTTGCGGAACAAACGCAACAATTAATGGAATATAGTGCAGAATTAGTGCCTGCAGAACAGTTTCCCCAGACGGTTAAAGGTTTTTTTTCTCAAGGTGGCCGAGGATTAAATTGCACGGTACCTCTGAAAGAACTGGCCTGGGAATATGCAGATATAAGAACAGAACGGGCTGAATTAGCTAAAGCTGTTAATACGCTGGCGTTGCAAGATGATGGACGTATTTTAGGGGATAACACCGACGGCATCGGTTTAGTGACAGACTTACAAAATAACCACGGAATTGCGCTACAGCAAAAGCGAATTCTTATTTTGGGCGCGGGTGGTGCCAGCAGAGGTATTATCCTGCCTATTCTGGAAGAATCACCGCTATCCATTACGATTGCTAATCGGACTGTAGAAAAGGCACTGACTCTGGCAGATGAGTTTAGACACAAAGGCACTGTATCCGGTAGTGGTTACGCTGATTTGGCAGGGCAGAGTTTTGATTTGATATTAAATGCCACCTCAGCCAGTTTAACTGACGAGTTGCCACCTTTAGCTGCCGGGATATTGGCCGAGCAGGGTAGTTGTTATGACCTTGCCTATGCGAATAAGGCGACTGCATTTGTACGCTGGGCGCGTGAACAACAGGCTTATAAAAGCCTGGATGGCTTAGGCATGCTGGTTGAGCAAGCAGCAGAAGCCTTTTATCTCTGGCGTGGAGTACGCCCGGATACCGCAGCGGTTATTCAAATGCTGGAAGCAGAGCGAAGTAGTAAAAGAG
>JAUXBW010000130.1 GCA_030619185.1 Methyloprofundus sp. | reverse complement strand
GGTTGTGGGATAGACAAAGAGGATTTAGCTCTGGCCTTGTCGCGGCATGCAACCAGTAAGATTCAATCTTTACAGGATCTGGAGCAAGTGGCAACGATGGGGTTTCGAGGTGAGGCTTTGCCGAGTATCTGTTCGGTGTCACGCTTAAGTCTTATTTCGCGGGTAAAGGCTGCTGATTGTGCCTGGCGGGTACAGGCAGATGGTTCTGAGGAGGATCTGGATCCACAGCCCGACCCACACCCTTTGGGGACGACTATTGAAGTCTGTGATTTGTTTTATAACACGCCGGCGCGGCGTAAGTTTTTAAAAACTGATAAAACAGAATTTTCCCATATTGATACGCTTTTTAAACGTATGGCACTCAGCCGCTTTGATATCGCGTTTGAGTTGAAACACAATCAACGCGAAGTATTTAAATTCAACCTAGCAGAAACTCAGGCAGAGCAGGAACAACGAGTCGCGCAAATTTTTGGTTCGGCTTTTTTAGAAAATTCGGTGGCGATTGATTTTAATGCTTCAGGAATGCATTTAAATGGCTGGGTAGGTTTGCCAACCTTTTCTCGCAGTCAGCAAGATATGCAGTATTTTTATGTGAATGGTCGATTGATTAAAGACCGGCTGGTCACGCATGCTATTAAACAAGCGTATCAAGATGTACTGTTTCATGGGCGACACCCGGTATATGTTTTGTATTTAGTGCTGGATCCGGCTTTAGTCGATGTGAATGCTCACCCGCAGAAATTAGAAGTGCGCTTTCGTGAAGGGCGTACCGTGCATGATTTTTTATTTAAGGCATTGCATCGCTGCTTGGCAGATGTACGTCCAAAATTGCAGGAAACAGAAGTTGGAACCACCGAAGATACCACTCGCCCTGACGTGCAGCAGGTGGTTGATTTTCAACCCTTAGCCGCGTCCGATAGCAAGCCCGTCGTTAGGCAAAGTTATCAGGCAGCCGCTACGCCGCGCCAGTCTGCATTGCCTTTGAATGTTGATGCACAGATTGAGGCCTATACCCAGCTTGTTGCTCCCAGCAGTGCACCTGATATACATGAGCCGCGTGTTGCTGAATTACCTAAGGCAGAAACAGCACCCACCTTAGGTTATGCAGTCGCACATCTGCATGATGTGTATATCTTATCCGAGACACAAAATGGCATTATTCTGGTCGATGCTCATGCGGCACATGAACGGGTTACCTATGAGCAGTTTAAAAGCCAATACCACCAAGGCTCGGTACCTTCTCAGCCATTACTGTTACCAGTACAAATACAGGTCAGTAGTGCTGAGGCTGACTTAGCCGATGATCAACAGGCTTTTTTTATGAGTCTGGGCTTTGAATTAAATCGTATGGGTGAAGAGACGCTTGTGCTGCGAGCAGTTCCTGCTTTATTGTCCGGGGTGGATATAGGTTTATTAGTCAAAGATGTGCTGGCAGATATTATTGAGCATGGCATGAGCCAGCGCATAGAAGAGCGCTCGAATGAAATTCTGGCGAGTATTGCCTGTCATGGATCGGTAAGAGCTAACCGTCGTTTGACCGTTCCGGAAATGAATGCCTTATTAAGAGATATGGAAAAAACCGAGCGCAGCGGGCAATGTAATCATGGCAGGCCGACCTGGGTCGAGTTGAGTAAAAAAGAACTGGATAAATTATTTTTGCGCGGGCAATGAAATTATTAATATAAATGTTTTTATGTGTAATAGAGGGGTGTAGGTTCGAGTAACCTGTATTCTATGCTGATGTTTTTAGGTTAAAGGGTTAATTATGACACAAGCACTCCCCCCCGCAATTTTCCTAATGGGACCCACCGCTTCAGGTAAAACCGCATTGTCGGTGCAACTGGCACAGCAACTTAATGCAGAAATTATCAGTGTCGATTCGGCTCTGGTTTTTAAAGGGATGAATATCGGTACGGCAAAGCCGACTCTAGAGGAAAGAGCAGGGATTGCGCATCATTTAATTGATGTTTTAGATCCGGCAGAGAGTTTTTCTACCGGCGCGTTTAGAGTCTGCGCATTAGATTTAATGGCTGATATTACGGCTAGGGGTAAAGTGCCGTTGTTAGTTGGCGGAACGATGCTGTATTTTAATTCTTTGTATTACGGGCTGGCAACACTGCCAACTGCGGATAGTGAGTTACGTAAACAACTGGATGCGGAAGCTAAGCAAATTGGTAAAGTCGCGAT
Source organism: Methyloprofundus sp. (assembly GCA_030619185.1). Classification (GTDB taxonomy): domain Bacteria; phylum Pseudomonadota; class Gammaproteobacteria; order Methylococcales; family Methylomonadaceae; genus Methyloprofundus. Next base: position 4,317 of record JAUXBW010000130.1, on the reverse strand, counting down.
GCATGCAAGATTACAGGCGATTGATCCAGTCGCAGCCGCACGTATACACCCAAATGATCCGCAGCGGGTACAGCGGGCACTAGAAGTGTATAGGCTGGCAGGTAAGTCGATAACGCAGTTACACGCAGAAGCAAAATCAGAGGAAATACCTTATCAGAAAATTAAATTGATTATCGCGCCACGAGAGCGAAGCGTGTTGCATGATAAAATTGCGCAAAGATTTAAGCTTATGTTACAGCAGGGGCTGGTTGAAGAGGTAGATGCATTATACCAACGCGGTGATTTAACCGTGCAAATGTCATCAGTCCGTGCAGTAGGCTATCGGCAAGTCTGGTCGTATTTAAACGGTGAAATCAATCGTGAGGAAATGCAGGAACTCGGCATTATCGCCACCCGCCAGTTAGCGAAACGACAATTTACCTGGTTGCGTAGAGAAACTGATGCACAAAGTTTTTATACTGAAGAAGCGGGTGTTTTTGCCCGTGTATTAAAGGCAGTACAACAGAGTATAAGTGAATAAATCTCCCTTATTTGATACTTAATATGAATAATAATAACAACACCAAACTTTTTGTTGTCAAAACACTGGAAAGTATTTTAGTGATTGGCTACATTATATTTGAAGAAGTGGTTTGGAATATTTTTGCCCAGCCAATTTTTCAGTATTTTAAAAGTCTTATTGTATTAGAGCCACTATCAAAGACCTTTTTAAGGATGAACCGTTATCTGTTACTGACGGTATTCATATTTATTTTATTGCTTGCAGAGGCTATGGGGCTACTCGCTGGCTATTGCTTTATTGAAGGCTATTTCATGTTGGGAGGTTTCGTTTATGTCTTAAAAGTTCCCGTTGCAGCATTTACCTTTTGGTTATTTGATTTAACTAAAACTCAATTGATGACGTTCTCCTGGCTGAAAACAGCTTATGAATGGCTTTTGAGTATCATTGACAAACTACTTAATTCAGCCATTCATGTGTATATCAAGACCAGAATGATTGCAATCAGGCAAAAAACTAGGCAAATTATTCATCTGTATTTTGGCGAAGATGGCTTTATAGTGAGTGTTAAATCGCATTATAAGGTCTTTAAACCTTATGTTGTCCAGTTTTTCAAAAACTAGTACAGTTTTCCGGTATAAGTGATTTTATAAACTACCCCGGCTAAATCATCCGAAACCAGTAGACTACCATCCGTTAATTCGAGTATATCAACAGGGCGACCAAACGCTTTACCCTCTTTGCCTAACCAGCCCTCAGCAAAGACCTGTTCAGAAACCACCTTACCCCATTTAAATGTGAGTAAAGCAATACGATAACCCTGTGGAATACTCCGGTTCCATGAACCATGCTGAGCGACAAATAGTTGCTGACGATAGCTTTTGGGAAATTGCTGACCGCGATAAAAACGCATGCCTAAAGGAGCTATGTGTGCTTTGAATTTCCATACAGGGGGCGTGTATGCCGCACATTTTTTTCCTTTACCAAATTCAGGATCAGGAATTTCACCGCCATGGCAATAGGGGTAGCCAAAATGCTGGCCTTGTTTAGTCCATTTATTTAATTCATCCGGTGGTCTATCATCGCCCAGCCAGTCCCTGCCATTTTCAGTAAAGTACAGCGTATTTGTTTTCGGGTGCCAGTCGAAACCCACGGTATTGCGAATACCGCTCGCTAAAATTTGCATATTGCTACCATCAGTATTCAAACGTAGCAGTGAAGTAAAAACTCTTTCTTTAGGCAGGCAAATATTGCAAGGTGCCCCCACGGCAGTATAGAGTTTATTATCGGGTCCAAAACGCAGATATTTCCAGCCATGCATTTTCTTGTTGGGAAACTTGTTATAAACCACGATAGGTTTAGGTGACTTACTTAAGTGTAGCTCAATCTTATCAAATCGAATAATGCGGTTTAGTTCGGCAACATACAGCGCACCATTCTTATAAGCGACACCATTAGGCATATTTAAACCACTCGCAATGATATAGCGTTGCTCGGCTTTACCATCCTGATCCGTATCTTGCAAGGCATAAACATCACCGCTACTTCTTGTACCGACGAAAACAGTGCCATTTTCACCCAAAGCCATACTCCTTGCACCGGGAACATTATCGGCAAACAAGCTGATAGCAAAGCCTGCAGGAAGTGTGATTTTGTCCAGAATTGAAGATTCTTCTGCCGCCGCTTGTAGTGGACTAGAAAGCACAATGGCCAGCCACCCTGTGGTTAAAAATTGATTGAATAGTTTTGCCATGAACATGATAATATCCTTTAAATATCTTTGTATTCTGGGCAGTATCGCAAAAAACTAGTGCGGTACCGTGTTGGTGGATCAATAGATGTCCGTGATTTAAACTTTAAATCAGTATATTATGAAACACCCTATTCATCAAACCTGATGTAACCGTTCAGTCCCCCTCCTTTGCAAGGAGAGGTTATTAGATAATCCCCCTCAATCCCCCCTTTCACAAAGAAGGAAGTGAACGGTTACCACCTGATAGCTGCAGCACCCCCTTTCTTTTTATAATAAATGATAAGACTTATGTATAGAAAAATTTGTTTAAAATTGAATTTCGGCACCATAAAATATATCTTAATAGCGACTCTGCTGGTTTCTTGTTCAGTGAATCAGTCTGGCTCGCAGGAAAAGATGCAAATTGCATTGATTACGGTGCATCATTCTCAATTGCTTATGCCTGAAAATGCGACTTATCAATGGTCTGAAGGTTTTACGCGCCAAGAGGAAAGAGAAGTTATCAAAAATGTTGATATGTGGGCTTTGTTAAAGGAGAGTATCGAGCAGGAGATGCAAACAAAGGGGTACAAACATATTGCAGAAGCAGGTCAAGCGGATATAAACATTAGCTTTATTGCGGCTCTGGAATCCACTCTGAATGATCAAGAAATAGCAAACCAATACGGTTTAGTGCCGGGCTTAATGGTGCACAATGTAGATAAGGATCGTTATGAAAAAGGTAGCTTAATATTTGATGTGGTGAACCCGCAAACAAATCAGCTGGTATGGCGTACAGCGGCACAGGCAATGGCGACTCTGGCTGATATTCCACTGGATGAAAGAAAAGCTAGAATTGATGCTTTTGTTAAAAAATTATTAGCCTTTTTACCCGAAAAGTAATTAAATATACAATCGAATACTAATCTTAGGAGATTTGAAAATGAAGCAGGAATTTGACAACTTATTAGCAAAATTAGCGACTGAGCGTGATGAAATTAATTTACAGATTCATTTAGCATCGATGGAAGCTAAGGAAGAATTTGGTGATGCTGAAAAGTTATGGGAGCAAGTTAAGCAAAAAGCCAGTGATATTGCTGATGACTCAGTGGAAACCACAGATGAATTTATGAGTGGCGCGAAAGTGATCGGTGAAGAATTAGCTGAGGCTTATCAACGTATAGCCAAGCGCATAAAGGCCTGATACTTGTGACGCATAACCCATGCTCTTGACATGGCGGGTCATACGAGAACGCTCTGCATTTTTATCGCAGAGCGTTGTCTCTCGTTGCATTCCCACTCAGAACATGTGGATAAGAGCGGGTATTTTCGAATAATAGGGAGCCGAACACGATTTTATAAGTTACAACTCCTGATCGTAGTTTATTAGAATTTTCTATTTTTAACTTAGTTTATTTTTCGTAAAAAGACATTAACCCATCTTCGTGGCTTTTACCCAGCTAAGTTATTGATTTATCATTATCATAAAAAAAATCCTTTAGAATCAATGGTGTTTTTTTAGAGGCTCCTGTAGTGCCATCTTAGTTTGCTCTACCCCTTGATTTTTCCCGGTTTTTCACCGATGCTAGTGGGATGTATATTCGAAGAACCAAAACAAAAAGCCTTGAAGACGGCTCCGCTTATTTCACTTACCGCATTGTTGAATCTGTGCGTATAGGAAAACAAGTCAAACAACGTACATTGCTCAATATAGGTGCAGACTTTACGATCAAGCAAGAGTATTGGCCTTTGTTGACTGCCAGAATCGAACAATTACAACAAGGTTCAGAACTACATCAGGAAGAGCTGTTCAATTTAGCCGATGATTTAAATCAACTTCTGGAAGCAACAGCCCAGCGCTATAGCTCACTGATTACTGCAAAACTGTCACAACCGCTAGATTCAAAAACAACAACGCGAGATTTTCATCATGTTGATATTAATCATGTCGAAGCTATTAATGCCCGCAGTATTGGAGTAGAAACCCTGGCACTCCATGCCGCACAGCAATTGCAGCTAGACGAGAAACTCATGGCGCTGGGCTTTAATAAAATAGATACGGTGACAGCACTGGGCAGTATCATAG
>JAUXBW010000057.1 GCA_030619185.1 Methyloprofundus sp. | reverse complement strand
CCTAAGCCTATTAAATAAATGTACGTGAACACCCTCAGAAATAGTGGCACTAAAGCTGCACCGACAGTAACTCGTTAGCTATTAAGAGTGCAGCCCTGCACACCCTCTACCAGCCCATCAAAGGCTTTTTGCCTTGCTTGGCAATTTCCACATTCTCTTCCCAGACCGCTAACCCTGTTACCAGGTCTGTCACTGCCATATGGAAGAAAAAATAGGATTCACGCATTCTACCTTGTGCACTCGTTTGCTGTACTATCTCACCTGATAGACTCATATCCGGAGCAATTGCTGTGCCTCGTTTTTGTACGGTAGCCTGGTTAAACATATCATCTTCTTCCAGTCTGCGTACCTGCTTGCTAGCCATGTCATCAGGACCATTACCACCGACTGCAGTAGTCGTCAGTGCCTTGCCAGAGCGCAATAGAGCCTGCCTAATCTTATCGGTAAGAATTCGGGTGTTGATATGCTGTGTTGTTGAATTTTTTACCGTGCTAATCATCATTATTGTTTTACGACCATCTGCACGACTGAGTACACCCGATTCCAGCAAGGAATTAATGCCTTTTTCAGCCGCTATCTGCCAATCTTTAAAATCAACATCATCGACCGTCACCAAACCTTCATTTCCCGTTGCATCAATACGCTTTACTGAAGGAGCACATGCTGTCAGAAGCACCGCTACGCAGCTAATACCTAGCAGCGAAATAATTTTTTTGTTCATTTTTTTCCTATCTATTTGTTATCTTATTGAGGGTAACCGTTCACTTCCCCCTGCTTGAAAGGCGGATTATTTAATATAACCTCCCCTAACCCCTCCTTGCCACGGAGGGGGACTGAGTGTGGTATTTAATGACTGAATTTAAAAACGTCTAGCAGCATCATTTTCTCTTATACTGAGCATAAAATCTTTACACCTGGGATTGGGAGAAATCGCGTTTATCCGCACGGTATCACCCGGCACAACAGTCATCGGTATCCAGGTATTGGCCGCCGTATTGACTTCCATGCCATCAATATCTAACCAGGTAAAGCGATAGGCAATCTGATAAGGATTATCCCCCATATACCATGATGATGCCTGATCCCAAAAGCCTGTTCTGGTATTGCGCGCCGTTACCTGTACCTTAAGTAATCCATCAGGTAGCTCTTTTTTATCAACACGCACAATCTCTAGGCGTTTTTTAAGAAAAGCATCCGTAGACACCTTGGAAGTATCCACCGCATCAACCTGCATACTTTTCTGTTCATTTTCCACTGTATTGACTGTTGCCTGACAAGCTAGAAGCATTAGACAGCTCAGTGTAATAATTACTACTTTTTTCATATTGAGTCCTTTATTTAGAATGGGTGTATAAAATGTTTGTTTAAACTCTATAAATGCATACTTGCCCCCTCAAGCCCCAGAAGAAGCAAATAAGTGGAAACCTGAGCAGATGCTCCTCAACAATTATTATAATTCAATCAATTTATAAATAAGATTATTCGCTGATAAAGCCCGGATATAGACGATAGCAATACGGGTGTCTTTTTTTAACGCGATCTCTTTGCCCTGCCCTGCAACTCCAACCGGGCTAATGCGCAACATTCCATCATCTGGCATGGGCACATGGGTTACCTGCACTTCTTTGGGTAGCGTTTCCCAACCTCTGGTATCAGCAGTATTAAACATAAATTTATAGATTCCTGTCAACGCATAGGCACCTATTTCAGCACCACTGCTCCCTGATTGTCTCGCCGAATGGACAATAGCATAGCTTGCCAGCTCTTTAGTCAATGTCGAAACAACCAGCCGGGTGATCATGGAAGGCAGTTTATCATGATATTCCTGTGACATAATGGCATCAAAATCAGCAACTTGCTCTGTTCTCGCTAATTTTTCCTGCTTGTTATCGATGTAAGCAACTTCTAGCCCGGGCAATAAAATCGGAAAGTACTCATATCGGGGAAAGGCTATACCGGTATAACCGACATAAGGGAGAACGATTTGGAATTTTTCCTGTTTAAGAGCTGGGGCACGACCATTAAATAAAACCACATAGACTATTTTATTATTTAGCGGGTATTGATAGGGCGGTACCTTTGCTAACGACCCTGGAATTTTACTACCAATGCGTGTTGCGGCGGTCACGTAATCTCTTTGGACCTGTTTATTATGGGGGTTCATTCGATAGAGATTACGAAAATCAACAAGAGCTTCAGCGTAATTATTTTCAATTAAATAACCTAAGGCGGAAAAATAACTGACAAACGGATTGGCAAGACTGCCATAGAGTTTATTGGCTTTGTTTTCTGAAGACGTATAGGCTTGATTGACAGCGGGAGTTTTAACAATGGTACTGAAGGGTATACTGGTGTTTTTATTTCCAAGCGTGCGGCTCTGCTGCTGGTTTTTCTGGACTTGAGCATCAATTTCTTTCTGGCTGGTACGAATTTCATCAGCAAACTTCCTCACTACCTGCTTTTGTGCTGCACGCATTCTGCGTAATTCTACTTGTGCTCCAGCAGAATCATTCAATGCAAAATAATTGAGTGCTTTATAGGCATTCAACATCACCCGATCCAGATACATACCTTGATATGGCAGTGCATTTGCATTAGTTAGGGCAGACCCAACTTCAGACCCGGCTGCTCTGGCATTAATCACCGCGCGATGATCAAAATCCTGAATAAGCGCTTCTGATTGCTCAAACTCGTGCAGACTGGTTAGATATTCACCCGCACTATAATTAGCCGTTCCTGCTTCTAGCGCCCACATTAATTCGTCACCCGAATCAGACCTGTCTGCACTTTTTTCAGCTAATTTTTTTGCTGCAAGATTGATATCCCCTGAATAATATTCATCAATAAACGGTTGTTTCTGTTTTCTGGCATCAATGATTGAAGAGCAACCACTTACCAGGATAAGAATACCAGCCAGGGGCAACACGCCCCATTTTAAGTTATAAAAATACCTGTCCATATTAACCTAAGTTTCGGGGTGGGTTTAAATGTTTATAGCGTATGATCTCATTTTATCGTTTTGCTACCAGCCTGGGGTCACCCTGGGATAAGCAGGCTCTGAAGCCTGGCGTATAGTCGCCTGTAACTTGCAGATATCCCCGTATTTAATGCGCCCGAGTCCAGAGATTATTTTTGCTTTAGTGATTTTCCTTTGTACAGAAGTCACCTCAATAATACCCACCTGCTCCTCATCACCTCCCAGTGACTCTCCGGTATCGACATCAACGATGGCTGCTCCCTGATTAACAACCAGGCACCGTTTGCCAACTTCAAGACCTACACCTTTACCTCTATTTAATATCACCCCGGTACTTGATACCTTAATAACCTTGATTGGGTATATTCCTGCAAGAATCGCAGTTCCGACTTCGGTTGCTGCTTTAGTAAAAAGCAGGTCTTTATAATCAGCGGCAGTCCAGTAGCGCCTTTCTAGCGCAGGGATTTCCCGGCGTACTTCATCAAATCTTATTTTTTGAATCACCTGATCGGCCAGTACAATTTTACCTGTGCTACTTTCTATAATCTGAAACTGACTTTTAAATGTTGCCACCAGTCGCGGCAAAACTTCCCCGGTAATCCCAATATTTTGACGCACAGCACTGACTTCAAGACGGTTAATTACACCTGTCACCAGATAGTCAGCAACCAATAGTCTGCCCATTATTTCCATTTGTCCGGGTTCCGCCCAATAGGATTCAGTCAACCTGTTTTCAGCGATGACTTTATCAATCTGAGTACGGGTGAGCATATTGAATTTTCTGGACTTTGCCAGGAATTGAATAAGCTGATTGGAAAATTCTCTTTCAGCCAGCGTACGTGTTATTACCACTTCGCCGATATTAGTTGTCCCTACCACGGGGCTGAGCTGAAAGGGCAACACTGCCATGGTAGGCTGCCCTGCCGGAGCGGCATGTGATACCTCAACAAAAAAACAAGCGAGTAGTAAAACGATAATTTTTTGCATAATAATCTTCCCTTTATAAATTTCAGCTTAATTATACTTCATCTAGCCCTATATCACAGGCTAGTACAGCACCCTGTTGCCAGTTGTTTTGTAGGGTGGAATAGCGTAGCGTTTTCCACCATAAACAATAAACCATTGCATCAATTATAGTGCAAGCTCCCGATGATATAATATTGACCGCACATCCCCACACAACACAATAATACTACCCCGAAGAATATCATCGTCATTCGGAGCTTCGTACAATATCATGCCGGAAAACGTTATCTGCGCTTCGCTTGATAAGCTATTCCGGCCTACGTCCGCCTTACGGGTTACGCCTCGAATACGAATACTGCGCCAGTTACTCAACTTATTCCGTGCGCATTCCTGTTAATTTCTGTCTTCGGCGGTCACCTCAGCATAAAGACAGTATAATGGCAGAAAAGATTCACCCTTTTACTGCACACCCTCTCCATTGACATTAGCTTTATAAAAACCATGTATGCATACCTCACCCTACTTTTCAAAATCTGCTTATTCAGAAAGGGGCCGCAAGATATTCCTCATTCACAGCAACTTTTGCGTCTGTCTACAATAGCTTATGTGCTAGTCAGTTATCTGGTCATACAAATTTCTGCCGAGGGTTTACGTATTCCACTACAGATTGCTGCAGAGTTGCTTATTACGTTTGGCTTTGCCGCGCTGATTCTTGGTCTGGCAGGAAAATTTCAGCGCTTCACACAAACCACGACAACCTTTTTGAGCACAGATGCACTTATCAGTATTTTTGCCATGCCGATTATTGCAACTCTAAATCTGGATGCCAGCAATATACTGGCAATATTTGCAATGCTTGCACTGATGATATGGAACTGGCTAATCACTGCGCATATCATTCGCCATGCTTTAGATAAGTCATTTTCCTTTGCCTTGGGTATTGCTTTACTATATGTCTTTAGCGCATCACAGATTATGGGGCTATTATTCCCTCCCATTAATCCGGCCACCTAATAAATCTTATCAGCAACAGCTTAGGCAACTCGCAATAATTCTCACTGCCCTCTGTGCACTAGCTGATAAAAATGTTAGATTAGAAATATTCAATTACTAAAGGAATTTCGCATGAATAACTATCAACATATTTTATTGGCTGCAGATTTTTCTGAACATGGTGACATCGTCGCCCAGAAAGCACGTTACTTAGCCACAAAATACCAGGCAAAGCTAAGCGTCATTCATATAGTCGACAATCTACCCATTACTGATGCGGCATATGGACCCGTTATTCCATTTGATATAGATTTAAACGATGAACTCATGAATGCCGCCAAAAAGCGTCTGGCAGAACTGGGGAAACATCTGTCCATTCTTGAGGACAGGCAGTTTCTGGAAATGGGCAGCGCCAAACTGGAAATTGTCGCTACGGCAGAGGAACAGCATGTAGACCTGATTGTAGTTGGTTCACATGGTCGGCATGGACTGGCCTTATTATTAGGTTCAACGGCTAACGGTGTACTGCATCATGCAAAATGTGATGTCCTGGCAGTACGTTTACAAGATAATTAAGCTATGCAACACCTTATTTTAGGCGGTGCGCGTTCAGGTAAAAGTAATTATGCTGAACAGCTCGCACTCGCAAGCAACAAACAAGTGATCTACATTGCAACGGGCACAGCAGGCGATGATGAAATGCGTGAACGCATAGAAAAACATCAGTCCGAGCGGCCACGGTATTGGCAAACCATTGAAGAACCCCAGCTGATTGCCGATGTCATCCTGAAAAATGTGGGTAGCAGTAATTATCTGCTAGTGGATTGCTTAACCCTGTGGTTAAGCAATATTCTCTTTGATGCCCAGGGGGAATATCAGGAAGATATTTTTCTACAGCAAAAACAGGCACTGCTGGATGTACTGCCTGACTTACAAACAGATATTAGCTTGGTCAGTAATGAAGTAGGCTCAGGCATTGTGCCTATGGATAAAACAAGCCGCCGCTTTATTGATGAGGCAGGAAGACTGCATCAGCAACTGGCAAAAATCTGTTCGCATGTTTCTTTGGTCACTGCGGGACTACCGCAGGCACTCAAACAATAAGCATGGACTGGCTACACGAAGCTATACCCCTACCTGATCAAAGCTACCAATGCGCTGCACTCAAGCGCCAACAGCAACTGACTAAACCTGTTGGCTCGCTAGGTGAATTAGAACAACTTGCAATACGCCTCGCAGCAATGCAAACCACTGATACACCTTGTGTTGATAAAGTATGGATCAGTATATTTGCAGCGGATCATGGCATAGCCGCTGCTGGTGTTTCGGCTTTTCCTCAAGCGGTTACCGCTGAAATGGTCAAAAACTTCGTGCAAGAGGGTGCAGCGATTAATGTCCTGGCTACACAACACCAGGCGCACCTGGAAATAATTGATGTTGGCGTTGCTAGTTCATTAGCGGGACTCAATATTATCCACCAAAAAATTGCCTTAGGAACAGCCAACTTTTTAACTCAGTCCGCCATGACAGCCGCCCAATTATCACAAGCATTACAGGCTGGAAAAGATGCAGTTGCAAGAGCACTCGCGGATAAGAGTCAATTATTGATAGGCGGTGAAATGGGCATAGCCAATACCAGTAGCGCCACTGCCATTGCCTGTTATTTGCTAAATATAAATGCGCTGCAATTAACTGGTGCGGGCACTGGACTAGATGCGTCAGGCATACAACGTAAAGCCAGAACTATACAACAGGCATTAGATCGACATAATGACATAGCCCCACTACCACTGCTCGCATTACAATATTTTGGCGGCTTTGAAATAGCCGCTTTAACGGGTGCATACCTGGCAGCGGCACAACAACAACTGCCTGTCATAGTTGATGGTTTCATCTGCAGTGTCGCCGCTTTACTTGCCACGCGCATCAATTCAGCCATCAAGCCATGGCTTATTTTTGCCCACCAGTCACAGGAACAAGGGCATCAGATAATCCTGCAGTCCTTAGATGCCCAGCCCTTACTAAACCTGAATATGCGTCTAGGCGAAGCCAGCGGTGCAGCCGTTGCCATCCCCTTATTGCGCTCTGCCTGTGCATTACATAACCAGATGGCTACATTTGCAGAGGCTCAGGTTTCAGGAGGAGAAATTTAAACCTAAGGTGTCACAACCATGGGGGCATTATCAACTTTAAATATCAGGGCAATCTACAGGAGTGCAATCGCTTTAGCTATTGCTGTCATTACAAAAAAGCTAAAGCTTTTTTACTCCTCCCTGGAATTTAAAGTAGATACCTTATGACGCTGAATTAATTTTGTTTTGCCATTTGAGGTAAGGAATTGCTACAACTGCTGATGCAACAATATAAGCAGCGACAAATACCGCCGTTTTAGGTCCTGGGACAGCGGCAGCCACTAATATGGCTAAGCCCAAATGCCGAGTAGCACAAGAGACAGCCAGGGCTGTACGCTCTCCAGGTTCTTCACCGCCCATTAGATGTCCAATAATCAGTGAAATTAAAGTTAAGCCTGCTAAAGCAAGTAATGCCGGCCAGCCCGCTTTTACTAATAATTGCCAGTTAGTTGCAAGTAATAGGATTGCTGAGACACTAAGAACCAGACCCGCTACTGTCAATATATTATCTGCGAGAGATTCAGATTGATTGGGGAAAAAACGGCGTACTAGCATGCCGATAGCCAAGGGCAGCAAAAATGATTTCGCAATTAACATAGCGACCTCCACAGGTGCCAGGTGTGATTCCTTGCCGAATAGCGGGCCTAATGCTGCCGACCAGGCCGGCACGGTAAAAATGGCCAGTATCGAAGCAGTGATTACCAGGCTTAAAACATATTCGTCGGCTCCCATGCCCATTAATTTTTTGGGTAGTAGTGGTGCGCCTGCCGATATGGCCAGTACAAAAACAGCTAACTTCAATCCATCAGCCAAGGGTAGAATAGAGACAAACAATATTGCTGCCAAAGGCACGAGCACGTACATAGCCAATAAAGAACGTAGCAATAATCTGGGGCGTCGCCACAGGTAGGTAACTTCCTTCTTTGAAGTAAGCATGCCGATAGCCAGTAGCAAAGCTACTACGGATAGTTTGAGCAGTAATAATAGAGTAGTTGTCATTGATTGATTCCTTAGTTATTAAGTTTTCTGATTGCGTATAATGACCTTTTTGAGAAAGGGGGGTATCTAATAAAACTTCCCCTAACCCCTCCTTGCTAAGGAGGGGGCTGAACGGTTACATAATAATAGTTGCGCGAGGAAATGAAATTGTCCAGTAGATCGGCCTTAGCTGTGTAGAAACTGGCAGCTATAAAACCTTGCCTCGCCTAGGCGAGGACTCCTGTTATTACTTAATAACAAAATGCTCAATATTGGAATACTCGCTAATACAGTTACCATTATAGCTGGAAATGGCGACATAAAAAGCAAAACCAGAATCAAGCCCTATAGAAAAGTCAGTTGCACTGTTCATATCAAAGCTATAAATAGCCTGTGCACTAGGGTACGGGGCATAATTTAAACGATAACCAGCGGCATTGTTTATGGAATTCCAGCTAACAGTGACTATGTTTCCTGTTACTTCAAGGTTTAGCGTAGTGGTGTCAGGCGTTTCGTGTACAGTGCAAATATGCTCGGAAATAAAACTAGCATAGTTTTTAAGGCGCGTATAGATACCAAAAGAGTCGGGGGCAGCGCAGTCGAAGCCCCAGCTGGTAATTCCTGCCTGACGCCAAGAGTTGCTTTCCGTGTCAAAAACAAGGAGTGGGCCGCCGCTGTCCCCGGTACAGGTATCCTTCTCACCTAAGCCACCATCCCATGCGCAGAGCATGCCTTCGGTAATATCCCCCATAGTTGCATCGCATTGATTGTTATCAATCACTGTTAAATCAACTTGTTGTAAATCTATTGGACGCTCTGATGATGTAGTCGACGTGTTCCCCCAACCTAGAGCAATGGCTGATTTGTCTGCATTATCCTGAGATGTAAAAGGGGCGAGTACATTAATCGCTTGAGTGTTTGATGGTGTTGCTAGCTTGATTAAAGCCAGGTCATTCTCTAAGCTAAAATCATCGTATAAAGGATGAGTTAATGTATAGGCGACGGCTAGGCGTTCACCGCTATTACTATCGAGTTTAGCCTGGTTAATAAGCACCTCGAAGTCAGAGCTATGCATGTCCTCTATACAATGAGCTGCTGTAAGTACCCAGTCTTTGGCAATAAGGCTTGCTCCGCAAAAAACGTCATGGTCAGAGTAGGCATTTCTGTACACCAGAGCAGTCATCCAGGGCCATGCATTTGTGTCGGCAGGGTCGCCCCCAATGATCCTCGGCATTCGCTCTGTTGCTGAAGTACTGTTAGTACTGAGTATGACTAGCGTAAGTATAGTGATAAATATGTTTTTTGACATAAACTTTCCTCTATGTAAGGCGAAAAACAATCATAGCTAAGAGATGTCGCGCTTGATTGTGAGTTGCAATTGTGTAAGAAATGCAAACGTTGTAAATATAGTTTACTCTTTTCTGTGTGTCGTTACTGAGTGACTGTTCACAAAAAAAGGCTTAGGAACGCGCATGCACAGGTGAGTAATTGAGGCGATAACTTAAATTATGCTGTATCTATGTTATCAAATACCTGTAGGGCTCTGGCGACAATGTCATCCATATCATAATAACGATTTTCAGCTAACCGCCCCACTAAGGTGATATTCTCGAATTGTTCTGCAAAAGCCAGGTAGCGGTCTAGTTTTTGTTTGTTATCATCGGTGAAAATGGGGTAATAAGGGATATTTTTTTGCGGATTATCACGCTCAAAGTCTTGAGGGAATTCGCTTACAATGGTGGTGCCTGGAATAACTTGCTGATTGATATGCTTAAACTCGGTAATGCGCGTAAAGTCATAATCATTGGGGTAGTTAATCGTGGTTTTTTCCTGAAATTGATCAGTCTGAAAATGTTCAAATTTAAATGCGAGGGAGCGATAGGGAAGTTCACCAAAGCGATGCTCAAATAAGTCATCAATCAGACCTGTATAGATTAACTGCCCCGTATATTCATTATTCAAAAACTGCATATTGCCAGTGTCGAAATTGACTTTAAATACATCTTTATAGTCAGTGTTAAGCAACAGGCTTATATTTGGCTGATCCAGCAT
>JAUXBW010000105.1 GCA_030619185.1 Methyloprofundus sp. | reverse complement strand
GTCAATCAACTTTGGGATGCTAAAAGCAATACTATAGAACGTGATGAGTTGGAAGTTTTATCGTTACTCATTGAAAAATATGAGGAAGAGCATTACCCCATTCCTGCTTCAGAGCCCATTGAAGCCATAAAGTTTTTAATGGAACAAAACAATTTAACTCGAAAAGATTTACAGCCATTTATTGGTAGTATGGGGCGTGTATCGGAAATACTTAACCGAAAAAGAGACTTGAGTCTTATTATGATAAAGCGTTTACATCATGGTTTAAATATTCCTTATGAATCTCTTATTATTTAAAGAGAGAAGTAAGAAGAAAGCATCAGGAAAAATTAAACCTGTGACAACGTTGAAGTTTTTATAACTTGTCGTTCATGCGGTCGAGCCGCTTAACTCGTATCAAGGGTCACGTATCAAGGGTCAGACAGCTTAATTTTTAGTATGACTGACTCTCCCACTACCAGAGTATATGCCTTAGTTGACCTTGAAATCAATACACTTATTTTTCTATGAAATTCATCGCTACCTCAATACTCTCTGCTATTCATGTTTATTATTTCCCATGCTAAGGCCTCATTAGGCTCTAATTTTCGGATGTATAGTTTCACGAATTTCTCGTCGTGTTCTGCATGAAAAAAACCAGGAAGAAGCAAACTGCCCAGCCACCTCACCGCATAAGTTCTCGATTTATGTCCATGGAGTAGCTACAATACCATGATCCTAGCATAATCAGACCTTGCACTATAATTCTATGTTCAACTGATTTTTCTAGGATGATTGACGAAGCTGTATGATCACCCTGGCTTTTGGGGTTACTTACATCGGTCGTTTGCGGACGATCGAAACCTGGCGGTACAACGATATATGGAAAACAAACGACCCATTAATAAGAAAAAGATATTTTTTTTCTACATCGTTATGTTTTGTTTATCCTTTGCTTTCTCTGGTGTAGTTTATATAGGCTATTCGGCCTACCGGACGGTGGATTTATATAAGAACATTAAAACTAAGCAACGGGGTTGGAAAGGAAATGTTCATGCGCCCGATGCCGAACTAGGCTTTTCTCCTGTGCCAAATTCATATGGAGCCCATTTATTCCCAGTAGGGCCGGACATTCCCATGCGGTATGACGAAGATGGGTTCAGGGTTACTATGGAGGATGGGAGGGCATTAAAGCGCCCGAGACCACTTATTCTGGCATTGGGGTGTTCCTTTACTTATGGGGATGCAACCTACGCAAAAGATACCTATCCCTACTTGGTAGGTCGATCTCTTAAAGGCACTAGTAAAAATGCGGGAGTATGCAGTTATGGGCTTTCCCAGATGTTACTTCTCGCGAAAAAATTGATACCAGTTCACAGGCCTGACTTCCTTCTTGTGCAATATTCACCCTGGTTGGTGGGGCGCGCACAGACCCCGTTTGCGCCATCATATTATGGAAAAATACCCACGCCATTTTTTTACGATAAAGATAATAGTTTCGCCTTAAACTCTCCTGTATTCTTAACAAAGGTGGCGGGGGTGCCCGTTGAGCGATACCGAGATACTCCCAGTGATATGCTGGATGTATTGTCATTCTTTTGGGATGTAGGGCTGCCTCTATTCTTTCATGATGACACCAATATGTTGATGTACATAATAAATAGAAGCATAGGAGTCGTACCTGCACCAACCAGGGCACAAGACAAATTAATAGAATATGTTTATGGGCAGATTGACAACATAGCTAAGGAGTATGGGGCAAAACTGGTGATTGTCGTATTAGGAGGTAACGCTGATTTAGTAGAGGTAAGTAAGCAATTATTTCCCTCTGATGTGGTATGGGTGAATGCGCAGCAAGCACTTCTTAGGCATTTATCTAGCGACAATATGACTGTTAATAACGAAAATTATAAGCAGGCATATGCCCACTGGCGTGGATCCCCATCCATAGTTGTAGATGGCCACCCAAATGAATTGGCACATAAAATTATTGCAGACGCGATAGTGTCTGAAATAAGACGAGTTAGCATGCAGTACAAGGAGGCTAAGGTCTTATAATCGGACATTTCAAGGGCTCAGCCGACTTGGTCATTTTGGTGCAACGGCTATTAAAAAATACAGTAGCTAAGCTGGAAGTTGACATCTGTATCAGCCTGCTTGGGTCTGATATTACCCGATGAGGAGTGCATAAAGCGTGCAGTAAATCGGTGTTTTCCACCACTGATTTCGACAAAATAAGGGGTGGTTCTTAATAGTTTGATAATAAGTATCTGGTAGGGTTGCGTCTGGTCTAGTGTTGCCTGATAAAAACCCATATGTGCTGTTTCTTCCGTTGCTGCACCACTTAAACGAATAAAATTAAGAATTAAGTCGACTGCGGTGCGAATGGGGGAAAACAGGCTTATCCACTTGTGTAAATCTTCATCCTGCAGTTCCTGGTTTTGCTCCAGCCAGAAGTGATAGGAGGGGAGATCAAACGAGCAAGTGCCTCCAGGAATAGTACTGCGCTGGCTAATCGTTTGAAATAAATCACTGTTCATGCTGGATAAATCAATTTTTCCATTGGTTGCATAGAGTATTTTGCTGGTTGCATTCAAATCATCCAGAATTTTACGTAGCCTTTTAGTATCAACGCCTTCGTGGCTGGATAATTGATTCAGTCTATTTGAGTGGCGCTCTAATTCTTTAAGCGTTTCTGCTTTTAAGTCATGGCGACTAAAAACTTGTAAAATATCGACAAGTGTACTGACAGTAGCTCGTTTGTCCCATATGTTGGAACCATTGAGAAAGTGGTCTAGTTGTAAAAAAAGCTGTTCCAGGCGTATGAATACGCGCATGCGTTCATTTAGAGGGAATTCGTAGCTAATGTATTCAGTAGTCACTGTGCTTGTTTTATAAATAGCTGGTGTAAGGTGTTAACTTGCCGGCTTAGGTAAGGCATGTCTTGTGTGTTATCAATAATACTGTCGGCCTCTGTTAAACGCTCAGACCTACTCACTTGGCTGTTAATAATGGCGACAATTTGGGCATCGCTGAGATTATCTCTTAATTTTACTCTATTAACTTGCATTTCCATAGGACAGTCAATGACTAAAATATGATCAACCAGCGATTGCATTTTTGTTTCTATCAACAGTGGAATAGAAATAATGGCATAAGGGCTAGTTATCTGGCTTAGTTGCTGGTTGATTTCTGCATAGACCAAAGGGTGCAAAATACTTTCAAGTAGGTGTTTCTTTTCTGTGTTCTGAAACACACAATCACGTAGTTGATTCCTGTTCAAACTACCGTCGTCGTTGAGCATATGTGCACCGAAACTGGCCTGGATCTGACTTAATGCTTTTTCTCCGGGGGCGACGAGTGCACGCGCGATTTCATCCGCATCAATGACCGGTGTAGTGTGCTGTTTAAATAAGTCAGATACTACTGATTTACCACAGCCTATGCCGCCTGTAAGACCTATTTTATACATGGAAAATGCTTATAACAGACCAGATTTTGTTAGGTACAGCGTGTTGAGTTGATCACCCCATAACAAAGCGATCCAGCCTGCAATAGCGAGATAGGGGCCAAAAGGAATAGGCATATTTTTATCTTGTTTTATGAAAATAATCATTGAGGTACCAATAAGAGCTCCGACTAAAGAAGATAGCAGTATGATTAAGGGTAGGTATTGCCAGCCTAGCCAGGCACCCAATAAGGCGAGTAATTTAAAATCACCATAACCCATGCCTTCCTTACCGGTCAGTAGTTTAAATAACTGGTAAATGGTCCATAAGAATAAATAGCCCGCTATTGCACCGATGATACTGGAGACAGGGTCAGTAAAAACAGTAAACAGACTTAAAAAAAGGCCTAGCCATAACATGGGCAGGATTATATTGTCGGGTAGTAATTGATGATCAAAATCAATGCCACTTAATGCAATGAGTGTCCAGGTAAGAAGCAGGGCAAACAGGGTTTCAATTTGACCGCCAAGCTGGTAGGCAACAATAATAGATAATAGACCTGTGAGTGCTTCGACAAAGGGGTAGCGTAGAGAGATGTGCGTATGGCAATGAGCACACTTGCCTTGTAATAACAAATAGCTCAGTACGGGGATGTTTTGGTACCACTTTATTTCCGCGTTACATGATGGGCAATGGGAATCAGGCAAGGCAAGATTAAAAGTATCCTCAGGCTGGTTGCTATCAGGAAGTTCAAGAAATTCCTGGCATTCTTGTTTCCAGCCCCGTTGCATCATTATGGGCAGGCGGTAGATGACGACATTGAGAAAGCTGCCAATCATTAAACCTATAATGCCAACAATAGGGCATAGTATAGCGGGTGAATTTAAAACCAGAGAATAAGGTGACATAGCGCTGTGTAAGTGGGTTAATGTATGAAACATAAATTATGTTTGTGACTAAAGCTTAGCCTATACAAAACTCGCAGAATGTAGGAAAACAGGGCTCAAGTTACTTCCTTGCCTCTGCGAGTTTTATGTAGCGTATATTTAGCTCATCAAACTTTTGGGTATTATAAAATGCAGGCTAAAGACCTGCGCCCCCTATTAATGATGTAAAAGTGCATTGAGCAATATCCCTGGTCAACGATGGATTCCCGATGAAAGGGCGGGGGAATAGCGAATATTAGTTTCCCCTCAGACTTTAACCAATCGCTGCACCCAATTTGAAGATGGGCAAATACATGGCAACGATTAAACCACCGACTAGAATACCCAGGATAACCATGATAAATGGCTCC
Source organism: Methyloprofundus sp. (assembly GCA_030619185.1). Classification (GTDB taxonomy): domain Bacteria; phylum Pseudomonadota; class Gammaproteobacteria; order Methylococcales; family Methylomonadaceae; genus Methyloprofundus. Next base: position 3,281 of record JAUXBW010000105.1, on the reverse strand, counting down.
ATTAAACTACTTAGGTTATCTACCAGATTATCTACTTCTTCTTCATAAAAATCAGCGACTTTATTGAGCATTTTATCAATGGATCCAGATTCTTCGCCTATAGCAAGCATCTGGATGACCATATGCGGGAATAAATGCGTCTGAGTCATTGCGTTTTGTAAGCTTTCCCCGGTGGTAACACTTTCACGCATTTGCATCACGGCATTATAGTAAACAATATTCCCCGTTGCTCCAGCAACTGATTCTAATGCATCTACCAGTGGAACGCCTGCGGCTGACATGGTCGCTAAGGTTCTTGCAAAGCGTGCAATGGCAGATTTATGTAGCAGCATACCGATAATGGGAAGCTTGAGTAGGGTACGATCAAGAAAGTAATTAAAGGCATGGGAGCGTTTTTTGAAATACATAAAGGTGTAAACTAACGCAACAACGAAACCGACCAGATAATACCAGTAGGCTACCATCCAGTCAGAAATGCCCATGACCCATAAAGTAAAGCTAGGTAAATCAGCACCAAAACTGTCAAATAAATCTTTAAATACAGGCACTACAAAAATCAGCATAATTGCAGTCACGATAAAAGCGACAACAATAACCGCAATGGGGTAAGTCAAAGCCTTTTTTATTTTTGACTTGATGGTTTCGACCTTTTCTTTATAGGTCGCAATTTTATCCAGTAGGCTTTCCAGTATCCCAGCATGCTCACCCGCTTCTACTAGATTACAATAGAGTTCGTCAAAGTAGATAGGCCGCTTTCTAAGTGCCTGGGCTAAGGTATCACCTTCTTCAATATCTGTTTTAATGCCGAATAATAATTCAGCCATGGCAGGGTTTTCATTGCCTTTGCCAATAATATCAAAAGACTGTACCAAGGGGATACCTGACTCCAGCATGGTTGCCAGCTGTCTGGAAAACACAGCTATATCTTTAGCTGAAATTGAAGATTTGGCCTTGGAAAAAAGTGGCTTGGGCTTTTTCTTAATCCCGATAATGCGGGTACCTTGGCGGCGTAATTCCGCGCGTGCAATTGTTTCATTAATGGCCTGTATTTCGCCTTTAATAACTTTGCCACTTTTATCCTTGCCTTTCCATGTGAAGTCTATTTGATCAATATTTTCTGCCATATTTATTCTCTTGTAACTCGATCGATTTCTTCAATAGAAGTGATGCCTTGCATGACTTTTAATAGGCCTGAGCGGCGTAAGTCATTCACGCCTTCCGATGCTGCCTGTTCGGCAAGCCGGATGGCATTTTTCCCTTCTAAAATGTGGGTGCGCATTTGTTCACTAATGGGCATGACTTGATAGATACCTACACGGCCTTTATAGCCTCCATTACAAGATTCACAGCCTACTGCTGTATAGGCTGTAAAGGTACCCACTTCTGGTTTTTTAAAGCCAGCATCCAATAAAACCTGGGCAGGATATTTGGCATCTGTTTTGCATTTTTCGCATAAGCGCCGTGCCAGTCTTTGCGCCATGATTAATAATATCGAAGAGACGATATTGAAAGCGGGAACTCCCATCTGTAATAGGCGATTCAGAGTCTGTGGTGCGTCATTGGTGTGTAATGTGGATAATACCAAATGCCCTGTCTGTGCGGCTTTTATGGCAATATCTGCTGTTTCAAGGTCACGAATCTCCCCGACCATGATAATGTCAGGATCCTGGCGCAAGAAGGCTCTTAAGGCAATAGGAAAAGTCAAGCCGGCTTTAATATTCATATTAACCTGGTTAATACCATCTACTGTAATCTCCACAGGGTCTTCAGCGGTTGAAATATTGCGTTCCAGTGTGTTAAGAATATGTAGGCCTGTGTACAATGTAACAGTTTTACCACTTCCGGTAGGCCCTGTTACCAATATCATGCCATAAGGCTTCTGTATGGCATTCAAAAACAGTTTTTTTTGTTCGGGTTCAAAGCCGAGTTGTTCTATACCCATTTCAGCACTAGTGGGATCCAAAATACGCAGAACCACTTTTTCCCCAAACAGGGTGGGGCAGGTACTGACACGAAAATCAATGGATCTATTCCTTGAGATTTTCATTTTTATACGCCCATCCTGAGGAACGCGACGTTCCGCAATGTCCATTTTAGCCATCACTTTAATACGTGAAATAATGCGATTCGCTATGAGCGGAGGAGGGCTGGATATTTGGTATAACATGCTGTCGCTTCTGTAGCGAATACGGAAGCTTTTTTCATAAGGCTCAAAGTGAATATCGGATGCGCCTTTTTTAATAGCATCCAGAAATACTTTATTAACAAAGCGCACGATGGGAGCATCATCAATTTCGCTAGTATCTTCTTCTTTTGCCTGTTCATCTCCATCGGTAAGAATGATATTTTCAAGGTCAGAGTCTATTAACTCTCTCATTGTGGTGTCGGCAGCATCAATAAATGACTCAATAGATCTTGTCAGTTTATCTTCTTCGACCAGAATGGTTTCAGTATTTAAGCGGGTGTGGAATTTAATATCATCCAGAGCCTGGATATTAGTTGGGTCTGATAGAGCAATAAATAACCGGTTACCTCTTTGCAGCAGTGGCAGGGCATGATGCTGGCGAATAAGCCTTTCACTGACCAGGCCATAAGGCAAGATAGATTTATCTATTGCAGATAAATCAAAGAAAGGAACGCCAAACTCAAAAGCAACATGTCTGGCAACGACTTGCGCATCAATATGCTTGTTATTCACCAAATAGCTGATAAGGGGCATTTTGCTTTTCTGCGCTTCCTTATTATGAGCTTCAGCTTCAGCCTCAGTGAGTAAGCCTTCTTTAACGATACATTTTAGTACGCCACTAAATTGTATTTCTGTTGAGTTGACTACCATAAATTGATTATAGTTATTTTGCGTGTACCAATAAGTAAATATAGATGAAACTTAAGCGTTAGCCAAGTCATTCATTAAATATTAATGCGTCTGCTTTGTTTAAAGCCGATATTGAAAACTATGAGACGTATAGCTATAGGGAGCAACAAGTGGTTTTTAATATATTAGAACTTAGATAACCCCGTCCTTTGGGCGGGGGTAAAAATAGCTTTGCGTAAATGCTCTTTCTTTTCATTGTTAATCAATAATATCTGATTAAAAGAATGAATTTTAGGCAGATAATAATGAAATTACTTTTACACTGGGCAATTCTATCCACTATGTTTTTAGTAGAGATAAAGCAGGAAGTTGATTTATAGTAAATAACTTTCTGCATACTCAGGACAAAAGACCCTTATAGGGTCTATTTACAACCACGTCCTATGGGCGTGGCTTTGTTTTTATT